>JAIPFY010000002.1 GCA_021736385.1 Spirochaetia bacterium
CCAACCTGTGGACTCTTCCAGCAGATATGTGGTATCGTTACTCATGAGCGGCCTTCTTTATTTGTTGTTTTGGTATTCACAAATATAGAAGATACCGCTCTTTTTCGCTACCCATTACACGGAGAAAGTTTTAGACCCATTTTTTTTGGTGCATATGGGTAATGGCCAGGCGGTGAAAGACCGCTGCAGGTGGTAGTGTGAGTGAGGAATTGTCAGCTTGATGCCAAGGGCGTAGTCACGAGGTTGGAGCTGGAGTGGCGATCACGTGCTGAACACCCAGCCGGGAGAGCGGTTCTCACGCAGCCTGTTCTCTGGTTCGATGAGATCTTCTGTTCGTCTGTAGTGTCGTGGGTACTGACTCTAAAGGTCTGAAAGGAACCTCTCAAGCGGCACCGGTTCCCATCTGCCGTCCTGCAGGACCATGGCATAATCCTCTCGCATGATCCGATAGAACCCCGATTCCAGCGTACGGCTCACATCACAGAAATCCTGGTACTCTGGATGCTGTTCGAGCAGATCCTCGACGATATGGGAAGCCTGTGTGGACATGATGGATTCAGAGAGCAGTTTTGCCGCCAGGAACCGTTCCTCTTTGTTCACTGCGATGATCGTCGGATGATCCATCAGGTCGATGATCTCCCAGGTGACCTGCTCTGCCTGTGCATAGATACCGGCATCTTTGTTCTGTTCACTGACACGAAGGGGAAGCTGTTCTATGATATGATCACGCTCGGTGGTCAGGTAGCTCAGGCTGAACAGACCGGTCGCACAGTTGAAGAGGATCGGGATCCCTTGATCCTCTGCCTCTGAGATCTCCCCCGGGTCGATCGCGACCCCGATATCCTTACAGGTGAGTGATGCATCCTCATGCGCTACGAGTACTCCCCCTTTGGTATCGATGGGAGTCTTATAGGCGAACTCGAAGGACCCGTCACAGCCGGTAAGCGCTGTGATGGCTATATGCAGGGGAGAAGGGGTGTTCCCGATATTATCGACATTGATCAGATAGACGAACCGCTTCCCGCTCTCATAAAGATCCCGGTAGATATCCTGCAGGACATAGAAATTCTGACCGTGACCGCCGGGAAGTGCCAGCAGGTGATCGGGTTCCCCGTATGCATGCGTGAAGATACCTCGCCTCCCATCGGGCTGCCTGGGAGTGAATGCTGCTATGAGCGGCTGCATGGCTGTGGCCACCTCTGTGATATCAAAGCCGGAGTGATCTATCAGTTCTTTGAGGATCGGTGCGTGTCGATACTCCGTATAGGCTTGCAGCAGCTGATCATGGGTATACCCGCTGGTCATCTGGAACATCGGGATCGTGCAGTCTCTGCCGGTCGCCTTACGTGCCCGTATGCCGGAGAGCAGGAGTGAGCGCATCTTGAGCTCCAGGAATGAGTAGCCCGGTGTCCCATCGGGATTGATGTAGGCAGGGGTCAGGCCTTTTGCTCTGCCTGTACACAGTGGGGTGAGCAGATCGAACTCCTTCTCAATGAGTGAGAAGAGCGGTGGGTAGAACGATGAGTTCTTCTTGGTATCGATATAACTCGTTGCTGACCCGCCGTTGAGCACTCCGTATGCCACATAGGGCATGAGAAGCAGCCCGAGCTGTTCCAGAGCAGCCCTGCTCATATCGATGGTCCCGTCTGGACCGATCGTACTCATAGACGACAGGTCTATGTGCGTATCGATCCTGCTGATGTTCTCTTCAGCGGTATCATAGGGAATAGAGAGCGTGATCTCCCCGGTACCGTCGATGATGTGGCGGCCGTCGATCACCGGGAATTCGTGCCGGGCTGATCCCTCTTGATGGTCATCCTCCAGGGCACGGTCGTTGATCTGCTGCAGGATCTTCTCACTGAGGTTCCCGTCAATAGCATAGCGGTCATAGAGTTCTTTCATGGGTTTGTTCATATATGAAATAGTATCCTGTATGGTTGATGATGTAAACTAAAAAGATTGCTGCTGCTCATCTGGAAAGAGCAGCAGGGATGGGAGGATGGGGTCTTCACTGGCATGCAGATGCCAATGACAGCCAGCAGTACGTCCGGAATCTGTAAGTTTATCCCTGTGCTGCAGCAGCTCGAGGGGGTGGGGAGGAACAGCCTGCGATACTCAGGGTAAAGCGCAGCTACCGGCTGAGACAAACTTGACAGTGCCGGTGCATTATGGTAGGTTACCCTGACCTCTTTATCCGCGTATGCGGATCAATTAGTCCGTAAGGAGGAGTTATGAGAACATATGAATTTACAGTGATCTTCAAACCAAATGATGAAGAGACCGCTCAAGGTAAAGAAGTAGTCAAGAATGAGTTTGAAGCGAATGGGGTGAAGATAGTCAAGGAAGATGATCTTGGTATCAAATTTCTTGCATATCCCATCAAGAAGACTGATAAAGGACATTACATGTATTTCGAACTCGAAGCCGAACCAGAAACAATCACAGTTCTGGATCGTGCCTTCAAGTTGTCTACACCTGTCCTGAAATTCTTATTTGTCAAGAAAGAGAAATAATACAAATACACATGGAGCAACCCTATGGCTAATGATATTAACATGGTCGTCCTTGTTGGAAGGTTAACACGAGATCCCGAGATGCGTTATACAAGTACAGGATTAGCCCTGTGCAGATTCTCCCTAGCTGTCAATAGAAAGAAGAGGTCAGGCGACAACTGGGTAGATGAAGTGAGTTTTGTAGACGTATCGATCTGGGGCCGTCAGGCCGAGGCATTGAATAACTATCTGAACAAAGGTAAACAGGTCGCCGTACAAGGTGAACTGAGACAGAGCAGATGGGAACAGGACGGACAGAAAAGAAGCCGCATCGAGGTAGTTGCAAACAATGTTCAGTTACTGGGGGACCCTTCTTCGCAGAGCGGAGGAGCAAGGCCTGCTCAGCCGAGCAGCAAACCTGCTTATAACCGACAGCCTGCTGCAAACAGTTATGCACAGAAACCGCAGAACGACTATGCAGGACCTGAAGGTTTTGATGATGACATCCCCTTTTGATGAGAACGAATGAGACAAGGAGATAAAACAATGAGCGAAGATACACGATCCACCGGGAGTGAGGGCGGTCAGAGACCTGATGGCCAGCGTAGAGAATACCGTAAACGACCTGCTGGCGGAGCCGGCGGAAGAAGAAATATGTTTCGAAGAAAAGTCTGCAGATTCTGTACCCAGAACCTGAAAGCAGACTACAAGTCCCCTGATACGCTGCGAAGATTCGTTACCGATCGTGGTAAGATCCTTCCCAGCAGGATCACCGGTACCTGTGCAAAACATCAGCGAGCGCTCACTCGAGAGATCAAGCGAGCACGAGTACTTGCATATCTGCCATACGAAAAGAAATAGATATTGAGACGAGCATGAAGATCGAACAGACAGAGGGGACGGAACTGATAGCTGCAATAGCGGCGTCAGTGATACTGTATCAGTTTGACATGGTGTTCTTTCTGTTCATTGTTCCATTGAACATCCTGGCGATGAGAAGGTCTCAGAAGATCTATCTCACAGCTGTGGGTACTGTTCTGGCAGCTGTCACGACGCAGGAACTGATACGGTTCGGCAGTCTGGGGCTTTCAGGACAGGGGAATCTGCTGCTGGCGATCGGCCTGTTCGGACCGCTGTCCCTGCTTGCAGGCAGTGCCCTGTATTTCAGTATCGATGAGCAGGTTCGCAGGCTCTACAGGTTCTTTGCAGGTGTCGCCCTGCCGGCGATCGTCGGAGCGGTACTGGTACTGGTCTATGAAGGCGGAAGTGCCTCTGCGATCTTTACCCGGGACCTGATCAGGCAGCAGCTTGAGCTGCTGTTCCAGACCGGCGCACAGCTCGGCTATGGTGAATATGTCAGTGCGATAAGCCCTGACATGTTCTACGATATAGTGTTTGCTGTGGTGATACGGTGCATACTTCCGGGGATAGCGATCCAGCTCGGGGCTTCAGTGGCCCTGACTGATCGAATACTCGGACGCAGGAGTAGGGAGTATCGGTTCGAGCTCAGCCATTTCAGGTTTCCTGAGGTGATGCTCTGGCCGTTTCTTGTCTCCTGGGCGGTTGTACTGCTTTCAGCATTCGCCGATCTTGGACTACTCGGGGTGATCGGTTGGAACCTGGGGCTGTTCTTTGGCTTATGGTACTTCATTCAGGGGATGTCCATCTTGGCATCGCTCCTGAAGAGTCGGAACCTTCGGTTCTCAGCACTGTCTGCAGCCATCTGGCTGCTGGTCATCCTGCTGGTACCCGGAGTCAATCTTATGGTTCTACTGGGGATGCCCCTGTTGGGCATATCGGAAATATGGATACGTTATAGAGATGTAAGAAAGGAGAATTCTTATGAAAATAATTCTTAACCAGGATGTATATAATCTTGGAGAAGAGGGCGATGTATGCGAAGTAGCCAACGGCTACGCACGCAACTTCCTGATCCCTCAAGGTTTTGCCGTTATCTGCAACAACGCTAATCTTGCATTGTTCAAGAGCAAGGCAACGGTGATCAATAAACGAAAAGAAGAGAAGCGAAAAGCTGCATTGTCACAGAAGGAACAGATCGATGGCAAGGAAGTGACGATCGTCATGAATGCCGGAGATTCAGGAAGACTGTTCGGTGCGGTCACCAACCAGACTATCGCAGATGCTATGGCTAAAGAGGGAATACAGATCGACAAGAAGCGGATCGATGTTCCTTCACATACGATCAAGATGGTAGGTTCATTCCCCGTACTGGTCAAACTGTATGAGAAGGAATCTGCTACGATCACTGTCACGGTCATCAGCGAGAAAGCCGCCGCCGCCGCTGCCGCTGCTGCCGCTGCACCTGCTGAGCAGGCTGCTGCCCCGAGCGAAGAGGCTCCTGCTGCAGAAGAAGAAGAGACTTCAAGCGAAGCGTAACGTGTACGCTGCTGTCATGCAGCACTATGCTGCATGACAGAAAGGATCCATATGTCCACTTCTGAGATGTTTGGCAATATACCGCCGCACAATAAGGATGCTGAACGTGCAGTGATCGGTGCCACACTGATCGATCAGGAAGCTGCACCTACAGCTCTGGAGTTCCTTCGGGCAAAAGACTTCTATGTCAAAGCCCATTCCATCATATTCACAGCAGTCGAATATCTGTCAAACAGTGGTGAAGTCATAGACTTGATCACCATGACTGAAGAACTCAAACGGACCGGGATGCTTGAATCCTGCGGAGGGGTATCCTATATCGCCTCCCTCACCTCCGATGTTCCCACGACCGCGAACATCGCTTTCTATGCTAAGATCGTCAGTGGACTGAGTATCCGAAGACAGCTGCTCAAGATCTCCAATGAGCTCATAGCCAAAGCCTATGATGAATCTGAAGATACTCAGGAACTGCTCGCTGATGCTGAGAAGAAGATCTTCGACATCACCGATGCAAGCAGTACGACCGGCAGTTATATGGCCGCGAGTGAGATCGTCAAAGATGCTGTGGATATGATCGAGAAACTCTACCACTCCGGAGGAGACTATTCCGGGGTGCCCAGTGGTTTCCCAGAGCTCGATAATCATACCAGCGGGTTCCAGAACTCTGAGTTCATCATCATCGGTGCCAGACCGTCGGTCGGGAAGACTGCGTTCGCTCTGACGATGGCCTCCAACATCGCTGTGCGAAAGAATATTCCGGTAGGGTTCTTCACCCTCGAGATGTCGGGTAAGTCCTTGATGCAGCGGCTGTTCTCAGCAGAAGCGCGTATCGATTCAAAGAAACTTCGAAGTGGTATGCTCAAACACTCAGATTTCACCAAACTCACCGAGGCCGCAGGGCGCCTCTATGAAGCTCCTCTGTATATTGAAGATACACCGAATATAAAGCTGCTCGATCTGCGTGCCAAAGCCAGAAGGATGAAGAAGAATGAAGATATCAAGATCATCTTCATCGACTATATCGGCCTGATCGAATCTGACCAGAAGGGGAACATCCCCAGACATGAACAGGTCGCAGAGATCTCCCGTTCACTGAAAGCGCTCGCTCGAGAGCTTGATATACCGATCGTATGTCTTTCACAGGTCGGTAGACAGTCAGAAGGGAAGGAGCCGACTCTGGCAGATCTGCGTGAGTCAGGATCGATCGAACAGGATGCTGATGTGGTGATGTTCATACATAAGAAGCGCGATACCGAGAAAGATATCGCAGAAGAGAACAAGGCAGTGATCGACACCGATATCATCCTTGCAAAACAGCGTAACGGTCCTATCGGGACCGTGAGACTGGGATTCGTACCGCGCTATACCAAGTTCGAATCACTCACCCGCGAACCTCAGTGACCCGAGCCGATTCTGTTCTCACCTGATGAAGTAGCGTACATCATTGAACAGAGTCAGGACCATGATAGTCACCAATATACCGAAACCAATGATCTGCAGACGGTAATAGCTCTGCGGTGATATCTCTTTATGCAGGATGATCTCTGCGATCGATACCATGATCTGCCCACCGTCAAGAGCGGGGATGGGCAGCAGGTTGGCGAACCCGAGTGCCACACTGATGAAGGCAAGCAGCTGGAACACCGTAGTGATCCCGGTCAAAAATCCGAAGGAGAAACTCTGCGATGCCGCGTTCCCTACCAGATAGGTGATCTTGAGCGGGCCCGAGAGTGATTCACTCAGATCGAGACCTTGAAAGATCAGTGAGATACTGTGAAAAGCGAGTGTGAAGGTATTCCAGGTCTCAGATATCCCCTTGGAGAAGGCTTCTACCGCGGAGTAGTCCGGTGTTCTGACCGTGAGTGGTGCGAATCCTGCATTGAAGACCGGCTGGCCCTCGTTCGAATACTCCATCGGCACCTCGAACGAAGTGCGGCTGCTGTTGCGTTCGACAGTCAGGGTATAGCTGCTGTGACCGCTGTAGCTCTGCAGATAGGAGAACAGATCGATCGCATGGGCGACCGGTCGATCATTGATCGAGATGATCCGGTCTCCCGGGGCCAACTCACTGCTGAGCAGCAGTGAATCATCGGGGATCGTATCGATGACCGGGTCGATCCAGGCAGCTATGCCGATGACCCCTGCACCGGTCTTCTTGTTCAGCTCCGGTGAGATCTCACTGCGAACGGTCCGTCCCTCATGGATGAATTCGATCGGTATGGTATCTCCGGATCTGCCGATCAGGATTTCCTGGAGATCGGAGAAATGGGCGACGGGTCTCTCATCGATGGAGATGATCTGATCCCCTGTGGATAGCCCTGCAGCTTCGGCAGGGCTGATCTGTTCAGATACCCCGTAGACAGACGGATAGTCACTTCCGATGATGATCTTGTTGGAGAATGTCTGATACTCATAGCCGATCGACCATACGAGAGCGAACAGCACGATGGCAAAGAGCACATTGAACGCAGGTCCGGCAAGATAGGTGAGGATGCGTTTGAACGGAGAGACCGAGAAGAGTGAGCCCTCAGAGTAGGGGAAGCTGGGCAGCCGCTGATCGATGGCCTGTTTGAACTCATGCTCGCCTTTCATGCGGCAGTATCCGCCGATAGGCAGTGCATTGATCCTGTACTCCGTGCCGCCGTGCACCACTCCTGCGAGTTTTGGCCCCATGCCGATGGCAAACGCCTCGACTTCGATATGGACGGCCTTGGCAATGAGGAAATGCCCGAGTTCGTGAACGAACACCACGATACCAAGGCCTAAGAGACCGAATACGATGATTAATAGCATTTGTTCTTTATATTCTCCAGCGTTCTGATCCGCGTATAGGTATCTATCTCAAGCACCTCATCAAACGAAGAGGGTGTATGGACCCAATCATCCTGAAGTGTCTGATTGACGATACGATGAATATCCATGAAACCGACCTTCTTGTTCAGAAAGTACTCGACAGCCACTTCATTGGCTGCGTTATAGACGATGGAGTAGGAGCCTGCAGACTTGAGGACATCATAGGCATACTGCAGCATGGGGAATCTGCCGAGGTCTGGCTTGAAGAATTCAAGGACCTTGTCGGTAAGGTCCAGCTGTGTGAAGGATCTCTTGCCGATATGGGGGTACAACAGCGCGTTCATGATGGGTACTCTCATGTCCGGTTCACTGATCTGGGCATAGAGAGAACCATCTGTCGTTCTCACCAGAGAGTGGACATAGCTCTGTGGGTGTATCAGTACCTCTATATCGCTGTGCGTGACTGCGAAGAGACTGGTGGTCTCGATGACTTCGAGACCCTTGTTCGCCAGGGTAGCTGAATCGATCGATATCTTGGAACCCATGGTCCAGGTGGGGTGGCGCAGTGCCATCTCAGGGGTGGCGTTGAGCAGGGTCTTGTAGTCTGAATTCCGGAACGGTCCACCGGAAGAGGTAAGGATGATCTTGTTCAGTTGTACAGCCGGTCGATAGCGTGAGAGCTGAAAGATCGCGGCATGTTCCGAATCGACCGGAAGGATCGTTCTTCCCATATCCGAGGCCAGTCTCATGATCAGTGAGCCTGCGATGACCGCAGTCTCCTTATTGGCCAGAGCAAGGTCCTTTCCGGAGGACAGCGCTGCTACCGAAGGCATGAGACCAGAAGCTCCGGAGATACCGTTGACGACGATATCCGCCTGTTCATCTGTGATCATATCCAGCAGTCCCTGCTCACCGTGATAGGTGATCCTCTCATGCTCACAGGATGTGCTTCCTGAGAGGGCAAGTTTGCTCAAAGGGAACTCTGCAGAGAGCTCGAGCAGCTTATCGCTGGCAGTATGGGCACTCATGCCGACGATGGTGAAGTGTTCTCTCTGTGAACGGATGAACTCTAACGTGTTCCAGCCAATGGAACCGGTGACTCCCAGTACGATGATGCGCTTATGCATGATGTTACACCTTCAGTATGTATATGATGAAATAATAATATACAGGTGCACAAAAGATGATCGAGTCGATCGTGTCCAGGACACCGCCTCTACCGGGTATGATGGTTCCAGAATCTTTTTTTCGTGATGAACGCTTCAGCGCTGATTCAACGAGGTCACCTGCATTGGCAAAGAGTGAGATGATGACAGAGAGTATGATGAACACCGACAGCGAACCGTACTGGTGCAGTTGTGGGATCAATAGATAGACGATGATGCTGCTGACGATGGTCATGAAGAACCCGCCGATGAACCCGGTGATGCTCTTATTGGGGCTGACCTGTATGATACCTCTGGTGCTCTTGCCGAACAGGATCCCGAAGATATAGGCGAACACATCATTGGAGAAGATCATGATGAACAGATAGATGATGAAGATCGAGGCATGATCGAAGGCCGTAAGATAGACCACGAACACCGTGATCAGGGACGGGTAGAGGAGGTGGAAGAGTGAATAGGCCATTCTGGTGATACTCCCCTGAAACTCATCAGCAGACCCTCTGAGGGTCTCATAGACCATCATCATGAAGAAGACCACGATATAGGAGACGGCTATGATATGATAGGATGGGAACAGGTAGAGCTGTATGTAGGCTGTGACAGGCAGCAGACCTGCGAACAGCGGATGGAACAGTGAACGCTGATTCTCTGAGAAGGAGAGCATCGCGTGCATCTCATAGGAACCGAGGACACTGAAGATGATGATGATGACATTGAGAGCAGCATAGTTACCCTGAGGAAAGAAGAATATACTGGAAAAGAACAACGGTATACCGAAAACGGTCAGTAAGATCCTCTGTGTTACAGTGTTCAAGCCTCTACTCCTCCGAACTTCCTTGTACGTCTCTCGAACGCAGCTAAAGCCTCATCGATGTGTGAGCGGTCCCAATCTGGCCACAGCGTATCAGAAAAATACAATTCTGCATATGCTGATTCCCAAATAAGAAAATTACTCAATCGACTGTCACCTGCAGAGCGGATCACCAGGTCAGGATCAGGGATCTCAGGATGATCGAGGCAGGAGGAGATGTCATCGGCAGTGACAGGGACCGTGCTGCGGTATCCGGCAGAGCCGAGATATCTGTTCACAGCACGTACGAGCTCATCTCTGCCTCCGTAGTTGATGGCAAGATTCACCGTTGTCCCGTCGTGGTCTCTGGTATATGCTTCAGCTTCCTGCAGTGCTGTGCGAACCTCCTCAGAGAGTTCGTCCATGTTGCCGGTAAAGGTGATCCTCAAATCATGCGCATCATAGAAGGGGAACTCTTTGTGTATATAGGATGTGACGAGCCCCATGAGGTAGTTGATCTCCTGCTTGGGGCGTTTCCAGTTCTCCGTGGAGAAGACATACAGCGTCACATACGGTATATGCAGCTCAGAGAGGTACGCGATAATCCTTTTTGCCGTCTTGAGCCCTTCGAGATGTCCGAAGGATCGTGGCCTGTTCCGCTGTCTGGCCCAGCGACCATTACCATCCATAATGATCGCAATATGTCCCGGTCGTTGTTGGTTCATTGACGTGATACCTCAGAAGCAGATGTTATACTTCCATGATCTCCTGTTCTTTGAGTTCCAGGATCTCATTGATCTGTTTGACATAGGAATCTGTCAACTTCTGGATATCTGCTTCTCCGATCTTGAGTTCGTCTTCGCTGATATCCTTATCCTTCTCGAGCTGCTTCATGGAATCGATCGCATCTCGTCTGATGTTCCTGATGGATACCCGGGACTTCTCCGCGATGCTCTTAGCCATCTTGACCAGGTCCCTTCTTCTATTCTCTGTCAGAGGCGGGATGTTGAGTCTGATGACCTTCCCGTCATTACTGGGATTCAGTGAGAGTTCTGAACTCATGATCGATTTCTCGATCTCGCCGATCATGCTCTTGTCCCAGGGCTGGATGACGATCAGTCTGGCTTCAGGGATCGAAATATTTGCAACCTGAGCAAGGGGGGTCTGCTGTCCATAATAGTTGATTCTGATCTTGTCGAACAGTGCCGCTGATGCTCTGCCGGTCCGCAGTGCATTGAAATCCTGATCCAGGCTCGAGACACTCTTCTTCATTCGTTCTTCTGCGTATGCAAGTACGTCCTTCATCCGATTCTCCTTGTTGTCTATGGTCTGATGAGTACAAAAAATAAGGCCATCCCATGAATCATATCACAGGATAGGCCTTTATGAAATATACCTCTGACTACTGTCCGACTTTAAAATAGGTATAGCCGGAGATCCTGCAAGGTGTCCCGATGGATTTTGATACGTTCTTGAGTACCTGTTCGACGCTGAGATTGTCATCTTTGACGAACTTCTGCTGAAGCAGACAGATCTCAGTGAAATGCTTACTCAGTTTGCCCTTCACGATATTCTCGATGATGTTGGCAGGTTTACCCAGCAGTTCCACCTGTTTGGTGTAGATCTCATTCTGTTCCTTGATATACTCTGCATCTACATCCGCTTTATCGAGGTACTGGGGGCTGAATGCTGCGATATGCAGCGCACAGTCGAACGCAAAATCTTTCAGTTCCTGATTGATCTTCGATGGATCATCGGCTTCGATAGAGACCAGTACACCGATGGTACCTTCTCCGTGGATATAGTCGGTCACCATCTGGTTCTCAGCGATGTCGATCACCTGGAATCGTTTGAGACTCATGTTCTCTTTGATCTTTGAGATCAGGTCCTTCACCAGGCCCTCGAGTTCATCATTGATCTCGGTATACCCCTTCTCAAGGATCATGTCTATCAACTGATCGCCCAGGGCGATGAAATCTTTGTTCCTTGCGACGAAGTCGGTCTCGCATGCCAGTTCCAGGATGACGGCCTTGTCGTCAGTGATCCTGGTAGTCACACGGCCCTGGTTGGTTGCACGGTCGCTTCGTTTCGCAGCGGCGGCAAGTCCCAGTTCTTTGAGGTGCTTCTCAGCTTTCTTGAAGTCTCCCTCTGCTTCGACGAGTGCGTTCTTGCAGTCCAGCATACCCGCACCGGTCATATCTCGTAGTTTCTTAACATCAGCAGCTTTGATACTCACGTCTTCACTCCTTGGTAGTTATTCTCGTTTCTCCGATGCAGCAGGCCTATTCGGCAGCTTTCGCATCATCCTGATCGATCGTGCTCTCATCGTCCTGAGGGGTCTCGGTCTCTTCGGCTTCGTCTTCAGCCGCTGAGCTCTCGATCATATCAAGTCCCATCTCGTTGTTCGCTTCGATGACCGCGTTCGCAACGATCTCAGCGAAGAGCGCGATCGCTCGGATAGCATCATCGTTGCCCGGGATCGGATAGCTGATATCGGTCGGGTCACAGTTGGTGTCGACGACGGCGATCACGGGGATCCCCAGACGTTTCGCCTCTGCGACGGCGATCTGTTCTTTTCGTGTATCGATGATGAATATGGCACCAGGAAGATCTTTCATCTCCTTGATACCTGACAGGTTCCTTTCAAGTTTGGCTTTTTCACGGTTCAGTTTGGCGATCTCACGTTTTGTGAGACTTCCGTACGTTCCGTCGATCTCCATCTTCTCGATCTTCTTGAGTCGGTGGATCGATTTCTTGATCGTTGAGAAGTTGGTAAGCATACCGCCGAGCCATCTGCTGTTGATGTAGGGCATCCCGCTTCGTTTTGCTTCAGCTTCGATAGCCTGCTGAGCCTGTTTCTTGGTACCTACGAACAGGATGGGTTTACCGTCTTTGACGATCCTTGAGATAGCATCGTATGCGTCGTTGATGCACACTGCAGTCTTCTGCAGGTCGATGATGTGAATCCCGTTTCGTTCAGAAAAGATGTATTTCTGCATTTTCGGATTCCATCGCTTGGTCTGATGACCAAAATGAACGCCTGATTCTAACAGGCTCTTCATGGATACTACTGCCATGATATTGCTCCTTCACATGACACATACGAGTATGTGTCTACCTTCACTTTTTCTCACCAATGGTGGATATTCAGACTGACTTGACAAGTCAGATGCTCTGTTCACGTACTATGCCAAATATACCGATCAAAGGCAACCCCACAATGGTGAAATAGTCACCTTCTATGCTGCTGATCAGACGTATTCCCTGATGTTGTATGCGGTAACAACCGGCAGCACCGACCCATTCCTCTGTTTCCAGATAGGCTGCGATCTCATCATCACTCAGCTCATGGAAGGTCACAGAGGCATGATCTGCGACCGTTGTGCGAACCTGCGTGCGGCTGTCGTACAGGACCGCTGCAGAATGGACGGTATGGGTAGCACCGGAGAGCCTCCTGAGCATGGCATGCGCCTGTGAGACCGTCCTGACCTTGCCGATGAACGACTGTTCGAATGACAGGAGGGTGTCGGCGGTGAGCACGGGAAAGGAGGGCGGCCCCTGATGTTCGAGATACCAGTCCATCTTCTGCTGCGCGATGTCAAGCACACAGGCAGCAGGGTCCGAGTGACGGACGAGCTCTTCCCCGAAGGTGGGCTCTACGATCACTTCACAGCCGGCGCTGCGCAGCAGGGCGCATCGTGCCGGGGACTGGGATGCGAGGATGATCACGGGGCTACTCATCGTACTGCTCCTTCAGCTGTTCTGCTTCAGCGGTGATCAGGTCCCACTGTTCGGTTCGCTCCTCTATGATCAGTTCTATCCTGTCGATCTGGTCTTTCACCCCCTGCACCCGGATACCGTCCGAATAGACTTCAGGGAGGCTCATGTCATGATGCAGGCGGGACACCTGCTGCTCGTATTCGTCTATCTCCTCGAGCAGCTGTGCCTCTTCCTTCTTGAGCGCCTGGATCCTGTTGCGGATCCTGTTGCGCTCCTGCCGGTCAAGAACCGGTTTGGGGATCGTCTCCTGCTGCACCTTCGGACTCGGGTGCTGTTCCTTCTGTTCTATCGCGGCTTTCTGATCGAGTTTCCAGCTGAAGTAGTCATAATCCCCCACGAAGAGTTCTGCCGCATCCTCGGAGAGATAGAGGATGCTGGTGGCGAGATGCTTGATGAAGTCTATATCGTGCGAGACGAAGATCAGGGTGCCCTTGAATGATTCAAGAGCTCTCAGGAGCATGTCCTTGGATGCGATATCGAGGTGATTCGTCGGTTCGTCGAGGATGAGGACGTTCACCGGTTCGAGCAGGATCTTCAGCAGGGCCAGGCGGCTCTTCTCTCCTCCGCTGAGGACCGATACCTGCTTGTAGATATCATCTCCCTGAAAGAGGAAGGCCCCCAGGAGGCTGCGCAGCAGCGGAATACTGGAGGTGGGTGCCTCTGATTCGATCTCATCGAGTACCGATCGATCATGGTGCAGCGATGAATCGGTATCCTGGGCGAAGTACCCGATGCGCACGCCGGCCCCCAGGACGAACTCACCGCTGTAGTCGGTATCAAGACCTGCAAGGATCCTCAGCAGCGTGGTCTTTCCCATACCGTTCTTACCGGTCACTGCGAGTCGCTCCCCTCTGTCGATACCCACCTGCAGATCAGATATGACCACATGCTCCCCGTAGGCTTTCGTCAGTCCGTTGATCCTGCAGATGTCATTCCCTGCATGAGGGGGTGGGGGGAAGGTGAAAGACAGATGGCGTGCGTTTGAAGGGATCACGATCCGTTCGATCTTCTCGAGCTGTTTGATCCGGCTCTGCACCTGCTTGGCTTTCGATGCCTTGTACCGGAAGCGTTCGATGAACTCTTCGATATGTCTGATCTCAAGCTGCTGCTGCAGGTATGCTTTCTCCAGCATGATCAGCTCTTCGGCCTTGATCCGTTCATAGGTGGTGAAGGATCCCTGATAACGTTTGAGTCCCCCTCCGTAGAGTTCCAGGACTTCTGTGGTCGTCGCATCGAGAAAGTACCGGTCATGAGAGACGAGGATGCAGCCTCCGCTGTATCCGATCAGGTAGCTTTTCAGCCAGAGTCGTGCCTCGACATCGAGGTAGTTCGTCGGTTCATCGAGCAGCAGGATATCGGGGTGTTCCAGAAGGATCTTACCCAGGGCGATCCTCATCTGCCATCCCCCGGAGAATTCCAGGGAGGGTCGGTGGATGTCATCCTGAGTGAACCCGAGCCCGGTGGCAACCTGCAGGATCCGTGCCTCGCGATGGTAGTAGTCGCTGTGCAGGATGTGTTCTTCAAGCGTCTGGAACTCCTCAAGCAGCGCCTGGGTCTCCCTGGAGTCTTCACTGCAGGAGGCAAGCTGCTCTCCGATACGTTCCTTTCGCTGCAGGATGTCGTGATACCGTGAGAAGGCCCCTTCGAGCTCTTCATAGAGGCTTCTGTCCTTGAACTCGATGCCCCCCTGCGGCAGGTAGGAGATCTGCATGCCTTTGGTGGCCGTGATCGTCCCCGAATCGGCATCCATGGAACCGGTGATGATCTTGAGCAGCGTACTCTTGCCTGAACCGTTCGCCCCTGCAAGCGCTGCTCTGGTGTTCGTGTCTACGGTGCAGCTGATATGTGAGAGAATATCTCTGTCGCTGAAGGCGAGTGATATATCCTGTAGTTGTAGTGTTCCCATGCTGTCCTTATTCTTGAAATCCTCAATACTATATACTATAAAACAAAACGATGGTATCATAGCTTAGATGTTACGTTCAAGGAGATAGTCCTATGCTTTGCCTTACTTTGACAGGATCAGACGTTCAGGAGTCGTTGAATCAGTACCGGGATCATGCAGATGCCGTGCAGATGGTCGAGGTGCGTGCCGATCTGTTATCATGCGTTGATGAGCAGAAGATCGTACAGCTGGTGCAGACGATCGATGTCCCGAAGATCCTGACCTGTCGCCGTGTACGCGATGGCGGGCGATATAAAGGCAGCGAGCGGTCAAGGCTGCAGATCCTTGAACGGCTGATCCCTCTGGGATTCTCCTACGTCGATCTCGAAGATGATGTGAAGCGACCTGAACTTGATGCGCTCGCTCATGAACATGGACTCAAGATCATCAGATCCTTCCATGATATGGAGGGGGTCCCCGGAGACCTGTATACCAGGATCGTGAAACTGCACAAGCGGGGAGATATTCCCAAGGCTGCTGTGATGGTGCGCAGCATCAATGATGCCATCATGCTCTTCAAGATCGAAAAGGAACTTCGTGACATCCCCGAGAAAGTGATCATCGGTATGGGCGACTACGGTATCCCGGTACGTATCCTCTACAAACGTACCGGCTCACTGTTCACCTTCTGCTCGCCCACCGGTACCTCCGCTGCTTCAGGGCATCTGTCCCCGGAGATCATGCATGACCTCTATCATTCAGACCGGGTCACTCCGGAGACCAGGATCTACGGGATCATCGGGAACCCCGTCATGCATACCTCCTCCCCGAAGATCCACAACCCCGCATTCGAACGTATCGGTCTCGATGCGATCTACGTACCGTTCCTCGTCAATGATGTACGGAACTTCTTTCAGCTTGCCGATCTGCTCTCCATCCAGGGCTTCTCAGTCACTGTCCCCCATAAGCAGCATGTGCTTCCCTATCTGGGGAAGATCTCCCGTGAGGTGAAACTCATCGGCAGCTGCAATACGGTCCTCAGATACAACACGCTCTGGAAAGGGGTGAACACCGATTTTTATGGTTTTCTCAAACCCATTCAGGAGGAACTGGACGGGCAGAGGATACGAAAGGCTGTGGTCATCGGGGCAGGAGGGGCCGCCCGTGCAGTGGTGTGGGCTCTGAGGAACTACTACTGTAAAGTGGTCATCCTCAACAGGACCGAAGCTACGGCACAGAAACTTGCTCAGGAGACCGGATCATCCTGGGGAGGTCTGCAGGAGATCGACAAGATCACCGGTGCTGATCTGATCGTACAGACTACCAGTGCAGGTATGCCCCCACAGGAAGAGATCAATCCGATAGAGACCTATTGCTTTGATGGGCATGAGATCGTCTATGATCTGGTCTATAAGCCCAAACGTACCCGATTCCTCCAGAAAGCCGAGGCTGCAGGGTGTAAACTGGTCTATGGGATGGACATGCTGGTGGCTCAGGGCATACTGCAGTTCGAATCATTCACCGGAAGCACCTTCCCCGATGATCTACGATAGCGGCGAGTAGAGTGAGCTCTTGAGTTTTCTCAACAGAAAGATCTTTCTGAGTGATTTGCTGAATTCCTGATGCTCAGGGAGCGTCGTTCCTATGAGAATATGGTTATTCCCCTCTTTTAACAGTTTTTCCGGCCTGATCAACAGTACATCCTCCTGATCGGGGAATGCCCTGATATGCACTTCCAGCAAATCATGCCTGGAGGCCAGAGCCTGTCTGCAGAGATTGAGCTTACCCTGATAATCAAACCCCTTTGCCTCAGCTGCACTTGGATGCAGATAGGTCGTGATCAGCTGGTCATGAGTCAGGATCAGCTTCTTATCTATCCGTGCCGATAGATCCTCATATTCAGGTCTTGGAAAGTGCTTCTGATCAAGTTCCTGCTGCAGGTCCTGCAGGAAGGTGGAGCTGTCGGTCTGATCGGATGGCTGCCCGGAGCTGAACGGCTCCTTGATGCATGAGATCAAGAACGGCTGGCTCTCACCGATATCAAGATGTATCACGGCAGACCTTGGTGCCTTCTCAGGAGATCCTCCCCGGGTCTTCGGCAGCACCTCGATACCTGAAGAGATCAGCACCTCCCGCCAGAGACGTTCTGTGGATGCATTGAAGAGAAAGACCCCGGCTGCGAGCGTCTTGATGATATGTTCCTGCAGAGACGGATGCTTCTCGATGATCCTTCGGCGATGTTCATTGGCTACGATGACGATGCCTGAGTAGATCTGCAATGATTCATACTCCTGTCTCCACTGTGTGACCGTCTGCAGGATGTTGTGAGGCAATCTGGTCTGGGAGAGCTGTTCGAGCAGCTCGATGAGCTGTTCGAGGGTTATGGAGAGATCGAAGGCATGGATACAGCTTCTCTTTGTCAGCTCGAACTGATAGTGGGTGTCGGTGGTGATGACCTTCGCTGCGGCATAGAGGAAACGGGATGCAGACAGTTCGAGTCCTGCATCGCAGGTGATGGTGAAATCCGAGTCTATGATCACATGCCTGTGCTCATCTCGATGGTCCTGAGCAGCCGGGACCCCCAGAGAGCCTGCCAGCGGATTGATCGAGTACCGGTTCTCCTGATGATAGAGGATACCGAGTATTCTCAGCATGTAGAAGGGCTCAGAAGTCTCATTGAGCGGGATCTGGTGGTGTGAAGCGATGATATTCCACAGACGGTGAAAATCAGTCGATCCCATCGCTCTGATATGAGCGGTCACCTCGAAGAGTTCCTGAAGGAAACCGCAGATATGGGAGAGCCTGCTCATCGGGAAGATATCACGAAGGCACTGTGCGATGCAGGTGATCAGATACTCTTTCCAACTCACGTTCTCCTGCTGCAGGATCATGCTGTCGTTGGTGATGATCGTCCCGTGAGAACGTTCGAGGATGCCCATCCGGGAGAGTCCCCCGATCAGCAGCTGCATATAGGGGGGGATGGTATCCTCAGAGAGGAACGGGAAGACATCCCCTACGGTCCTGACAGAGGTCTTTCTCAGGGAGCCGTCGGAGTTGATTCTGATCTTTCCCGATGCGAACAGGGAGAGCAAAGCGATATGGAAGGGCTGTTCGAACAGATACTGAGAATCAGGCTGCAGTTCTTCCTGCTCAGCGACCTGCAGATCGATCAGATGACGTATGTGAAGGATCTCGGGCTTGAGCTCCTCGATGAGCAGGGGATTGATATGGAGAGAATCATCTTCTTTCTGAAAGATGAGCAGTCGCTCTTCAAGATTGATGATCGATTGCTGGATGATATAGAACTCGATATCCTTTGCAAAGAAGTGATACACGTCATCGATGGATGGTCTGTCAAGCAGAGCCACTGCATTGAGGATCAGTCGGTCCTGCTCATCGATGAGTGAGATCATGCGTTCTTTGATCTGCTCCCCTGAGATCAGGCGTATGAGTCTGCTGATCAGATCCGGCTTATGGAACGGGGTCTTTATCGGACCAAGATAGTTTCTCATGATCGAGAGGAATGCCTGATCGCTGAGGTTGTAGAGAGCTTGTGTCCATTCCTGTATTGCATTCATTGTGTTAATCCCAGATCTCTATATGATATTTATATCCCTGTTCGGTGAGGAACTTCTGTCTGTTCGAAGCGAACTCCTCTTCGACCGTGTACCTGGTGACCAGAGAGTAGAAGTAGGAACCCTGTTCTTTCGGTCTGAGGATCCTGCCAAGGCGTTGAGCCTCCTCCTGCCTGGATCCGAAGGTCCCTGAGATCTGGATGGCCACTGATGCATCTGGAAGATCTATGGCGAAGTTAGCGACCTTCGAGACCACCAGGATCTTCTGCTTGCCATCACGGAAGGCGGTAAAGAGTTCGTCCCTGCGCTTGTTCGGGGTGGATCCGGTGATCAGCGGCAGGTCCAGCTCTTTTGCGAGTTCCTTCAGCTGGGTAAGATACTGCCCGATGATCAGGATGTAGTCATCCGGATGGTTGAGCATCAGCTGTTTGATCACCGGCTTCTTGAGCGGATTCTCTGAAGAGATGCGGAACTTATCTCTCTTTGAACCGATGGCATAATCAAGATCAAGGGATTCGTCCAGGGGGATCCTGATCTCATAACAGTGAGCTTCAGCGATCCATCCCTTCTGTTCGAGTTCTCTCCAGGGTATGTCATAGCGTTTGGGGCCGACGAGGGAGAATACCTCATCTTCACGGTTGTCCTCTCTGACCAGTGTGGCGGTAAGACCGACCCGATACATCGACTGGATCTCCGCTGTGACCTTGAACACGGGCGCTGGGAGCGTATGGACTTCATCATAGAGGACCAGTCCCCAGTTGTAATCCTTGAAGATGGAGAAGTGCAGGAAATCACTGTTCTTGTCCTTTCTCCAGGTAAGGATCTGGTAGGTACAGACCGTGACCGGTCTGATGATCTTCTTATCACCGGAATACTCCCCGATGTCATCCCGGGTGAGGGAGGTCTTGTCGATCAGTTCATTGATCCATTGATGCACGGCAGCGACATTGGTGGTCAGGATCAGTGTGTGGGTCTGCAGGGCCTGCATGACCGAGATACCGACTACGGTCTTTCCCGAACCGCAGGGCAGTACGATCGTCCCGTACCCTGTCCCGGGTCCCAGGTCCCCCAGGACCGCATCCTTCGCCTCTTTCTGATAATCTCGAATGACGAAAGGATATCCTGACACACTGGTCTCCCGCAGAGAGAAGGGCATGGGATCACCGACATGCAGGGGGATACGGTCATCGACCGGGTACCCGAGCTTGATGAGCTGGAGCTTCACGTTCCCGCGGTCATAGGCATGCAGGTAGTAACCATCTCGTCTGGGAGTGAGCATCTCCATCAGGGGAGCCCGGTGCAGGATCTCCTGGGTGATCTTGGGATCTTTCACTTCCAGGTAGAACTGATCGGTATCATCCTCTACCGGATGCAGTTCGATGGCCCCGAACCGTGAGATGATATCGTCTATATAGAAACTGACCGTCTCCGGCAGATCATACTTCGACCATACCAGCAGCCTGCGTATGATCTCCTGGGCATCCACACCGGCTGAAGCGGCATTCCAGAGGGAGATCGGCGTGACCGAGAACGTATGAATGTGTTCCGGGGATTTGACGAGCTCAGCAAAAGCGATGATGTCATTTCGTGCCTCATTGAATGATGGTGAATGCACTTCGAGCAGCAGGGTCTTATCACTCTGGATGATAAGCGGACGGTCGTACGATTGGTTTTCCATATCCAGCCATGATAGCTGTAAACCGGTAAATAATCAACTCATGACAGGAGCGTAAAAAAGAGGCTGCAGATGCAGCCTCTTATATGATCAGGTCTGATGACCCTTATTCTCCGATAGCAGGTGAGTAGAGATAATCGAAGTACTCCATCTCTGTAGAGAGGGTCTTCGGCAGGTTCGGGATGGCTTTCTTGTATGAATCAAGAGACATCCAGAACTCGAAGAACTCTATATCAGCCTCATAGGCCTCCGCATAGATCCTGGTCGCTTCACCATCTGCCTTACCTCTGATCTCTTCACTGGTCGCATAGGCTCCAGAGAGGATCTTCTTCTTCTCGTTGTCCAGCCGACCGACCCATTTAGCCTTCTCTCCCTGCCCGAACGAGCGGTAGGCTTCAGCTATCTGGTTTCGTTCTTTGATCATTCTCTGATAGACACTCTCTGTCAGATCATCAGAATAACGGATCTGTCGGATGATGACATCGATAAGCTCTATCCCGTATTCAGCGGTGAACTCGGCAGCGTAGGAGAACATCTCGTTGGAAAGCTCCCTTCGTCCTTTTGAGATCGTATCGTAGGTGACCTGCGTCTCGGTAAGACTTCTGAGCTGATCGGTATCTTCTACCGCCTCAGACTGTACCTGTTCGACGACTTTGGTCTCATTGATGATGTTCGAGCTTCGCACAGCTTCCTTGAGGAAGTTCTCGGAGATGATGGTACGTACTGCTGAGTCGACGACATCATCCAGTCGAGCGTAGCCCTGTGAGAGGGAGGTCACAGATTCATAGAATCTCAGCGGGTCTGATACCTTCCAGCGTGCTGTGGTATCCACCCAGATGAACTGGTTCTCTTTGGTCGGTATCCTCTGGGAATCACCATCCCAGGAGAGGATCTTCTTCGGATATATCACCACGTTATCGATGACAGGCATCTTGAACTGCAGACCTGCTGATGTGTTGGTGCTCACGACTTTACCGAATCTCGTCACGACAGCCTGTTCGCCCTCAGTGAGGACATAGAACGGTCCCAGGAGGAACAGTATCACAGCCAGGACGACGATGATGACAAGGGCAGTGATCAGTTTTTTCATTTCAGACCTCCTGCTGTGTCAGTGGAAAGATTCTGCAGAGGCAGGAAGTTTTCCAGCGTCTTGTCGATGATCGTGGTATTCCCGCTCTTGAGGATCTCTTCCATGGCCTCGATGTAGAGTCGTTTTGCCGTGACCTCTTTACTGTCGAGGTACGCTTCACGAACTGCATTGAACCTGGCAACATTACCCCGTGACTCATTGGTACGCTCTGATGCATACCCTTCGGCAAACTGGATCAGCTGGGCAGCCTCACCACGTGCACGCGGTATATCACTGTTGTAGAGCTCTTTCCCTTCATTGATCAGGCGTTCCATATCCTGGATGGCCTTGTTGACATCCTCGAACGCATCCTGTACTTCGCCGTAGGGCGGTACGATGTTCTTGAGCTTCACCGTCACGATCTTGATCCCGAGACCGTAGCTGTCGAGGATCGCCTGCATCTTCTGCTGGGAGGTCACTTCTATGGCGGTACGGGATTCTCCCATGACCGAGAGGATCTGCAGATCTCCGACGAGTTCATTGATGACAGACTGGCTGATATCACGGATGGTGGCAGAACGATCCTGCACATTGAACAACCATGCATAGGGATCATCGATCTTGTACTGAATGACCCATTCTACATCTACGATATTCAAGTCTCCGGTCAGCATGACTGACTCTTCAGGGTATTCACGCTGTTCGAAGACCGTGTTCACGCCGGATTGCTCCGTACGAAAACCAAAACTCATCGTCTGGACTACCTGAGTCGGAACATTGAAGTTCTTCTCGATCCCAAGTGGCAATTTGAATTGAAGCCCCGCACCGACGATACGATTATAATGGCCAAACCTGAGAACAACGCCCTGTTCAGTTTGGTCAACGACAAAAAAACTGGTCAATAACAGTGCAATAACAACGACTGCAACAATGATCAAGACTAGAATCTTCGGTTGAATTGTAATCTTCCCTGGTGGCGGAGTAGTGTTACGTTCAAGCATAACCCCTCCTGATAATAGATTTCCATTAAAGTGTACTGCTGTGGGTATCGATAGTCAAGCTGATAACAAAAATCTCTCAAATACTGTGAATCCGAGGCGACTGTATGGTATAGTTAGGTTGTTTACGGTAGGATTACTACTATATATACATGATGATCACTGATCTCATACCAACGGAGCTGCAGTGTTTTTAAAGAGTATCGAGCTGTTCGGATTCAAGTCCTTTGCCGAACGAAGCAAACTGGAATTCTCAAGTGGTATCACCGCCCTTCTCGGACCGAACGGGTGCGGGAAGAGTAATATCGTTGACTCCATCAAGTGGGTCCTCGGCGAGCAGTCGATCAAGACCCTCCGTGCCGGGAAGATGGAAGATGTCATCTTCAACGGTACTGAGACACGAAAGAAGCTCAATGTGGCTGAAGTGGTCCTGGTGATCTCCAACGAAGCCGGGTATCTTCCGATGGATGTCTCTGAGATCGCGATCAAACGCAGGGTCTACCGTTCCGGTGAGAGTGAGTACTTCATCAACAACACACCGGTACGGCTGAGAGAGGTGAAAGAACTCTTCTTCGATACCGGGATAGGGAAGAGTTCCTACTCGATCCTCGAACAGGGTAAGATCGATCAGATCCTTTCGCAGAAACCTGAAGACAGGCGCTACATCTTCGAAGAGGCTGCCGGGATCACCCGTTTCAAGCAGAAGAGCCTCGAAGCGAACAGGAAGCTCGACAAGACCGAAGAGAACCTCCGTCAGGTGCAGGGGATCCTCAAAGAGGTCAAGCATACCTATGATACGCGGAGAGTGCAGGCGGAGAAGGCAGAGAAGCATAAGAGGCTGCAGCAGTCGATCTTCGAACTGGAGGTCTTCCTTCAGCTCTCACGTGTGGCTGAACTCAACGAACGGCGCCGTGCGAAGATACAGCTGCTGCATGACTCAGCAGATGAGTATGCGGCGCTGCAGCAGAAGATCTCTCTGCTCAACGATGAGCTCGAGAGCTCTCTGGATCAGGTGAACACGCTCTCCAACGACCGCATGGAGATACAGAACAGGCTCCACAGGATCGATGAGTCCAAGAACAGCAAGAAGCATCAGATGGACCTGTTCTATGATCGTGTGGATGATTTCGACAAGAGTATCGCTGAACTTACCAGCCGCTGCACCCGCATCGAGCAGCGCATAGCCCGCGATACCGAGGAGATCGATCAGAAGAGCGGCAGACAGCTGACCCTGCGCGATGAGCTCGATACCATCGAAGTCGATATCACCACCTTCCTCGATACCATCAGTACCGCAGAGGAGCGGATCTCAAGAAACGCACAAGAGGGTTCGGAGGCCGAAGACCGTATCCGTGAACTGGAGGCTTCTCAGCTCACGCTGCGGCGGGATCTGCAGCAGATCACCGAATACATGGTCACAGAGTTCGATGCCGGATTGCGTGACTCCGGGTTCTCGTTCTCAGGTCGGAGGCAGCTGGAACAGGATATCAGAGACCGTCTTGCCAAGATGCAGATCGTCATCCGTGGACGCCTCGACATCTTCAGTGATTCGCAGCATGCAGGTGCCCAGGCTGCTGAGGGTCTCATGCATGCCGCACAGCAGGACCTGCTGCTGCTTCAGCAGGCCCTTACGGAACTTGAGTCGCTCTACCTCTCATATGCACAGAGCATCCCTTCGTTCATCGATGATTTCCTCTCTCCTGCGGGTACGCTCAACAGGAAACGGGGCATCGATGAGAACATCGAGAAGAACTACGACGATATCGAGGATCTGAGACTCAGGGTCGATGAGATCGGTACGGAGAATACCTCGCTGCGAAAGAAGCTGCAGAACTATCGGGAGACACTCGAACACCTGCGCCTGACTGAGGTCGATCTCAAAGGCCGTCTGAAGAACATCGAGGATGTGCTCAAAGCACTCTTTCGATCATCGAATGAGCAGGAGACTGCTCTCGAGGAGGCCCGGAATGACCTTCAGGGGGCGATAGAACGGCACAAAGAGGCTCAGGAGCGGATCGAGGCGCTGAAGAAGGACTCCGAAGATATCGGGGTGGAAGAGCAAGAACTCACCACTGAGATGGAACAGCTCAAGGAGCGGGTCGAAGCGATCCAGGCGTCGGTGGCCGAACGAAGGAAGACGCTCTCTCTTGAACAGGAGCTTGTAGCGAATGTCTCTCAGCGTATCGAACGCACGAAGGCGGAGATCGATGCTCTCGAGAGTGAGACTGACTATATCTATACATCCTTCGAGGAGAACTACTCCAAGAGTCTGGCTGAGTATGACGGTAGGATCGAAGAGCTCACCGAGACTCAGCAGGTCTACCGATCGAGACTCAAGCAGCTCAAACAGCAGATGGTCGGACTCGGATATATCAACCATATGGCTTCCGAGGAGTTCGCGGAGGTCAAGGAGCGCTACGAGTTCCTGAAGAAGCAGATGACAGACCTGGAGACGGCCAAGCATGATCTGGTCACCATCACCACCGAGATCCGCAGACGATCTGAGGAGCTGTTCGAGGACTGCTACCTGAAGATCAAACGGAATTTCCATATCATGTTCCGTCGGCTCTTCGGTGGAGGACGGGCAGAACTGCGACTCGTGGATCCGAACGATATCCTCAACAGCGGTATCGATATACTTGCTCAGCCTCCGGGGAAGAAGTTGGAGAAGATCTCTCTGCTCTCAGGAGGGGAGCGATCGATGACAGCCGTAGCGCTGCTGTTTGCCACCTATCTGGTCAAGCCCTCTCCCTTCTGTATCCTCGATGAGATCGATGCAGCGCTCGATGATGCGAATATCGGCTATTTTCTCGATGTACTGCATGATTTCAGTGAGAAATCTCAGTTCATCATCATCACTCACAATAAACGGACCGTACTCGGGTCTTCTACGCTGCTGGGGGTCACGATGCAGGAAGCCGGCATCTCCAAAGCCATCGCCTATCGTCTGGGAGAGGAGCCTGATAAGGCAAGTATCTACGAATAGGTTGACATAGCCTGCGGTTTTGCGTTATAAGTCGTTACGGTAAAGTAGGAAAGTTATGCTTGAAAAGATATCAGACAAATTCACGGATATAGTGCGTCAGTTCTCCGGTACATCATCGATCACCGAGAAGAACATTCAGGACGCGGTAGAAGAGATCAAGATCGCGCTGCTTGAGGCAGATGTCAATCTTCGCGTGGTACGACGGTTCGTGAACAGGACCATCGAGGAAGCGAAGGGCGAGGACGTGCTCAAATCGGTCAACCCCGGTCAGCAGTTCATCAAGATCGTCTATGATAAGATCGTCCAGCTGCTCGGAGACGAACGCAAGGAGCTCCTCCTCAAAGGACCTGACACACAGTCGGTCATCCTCATGATGGGGCTGCAGGGTTCCGGTAAGACCACCACGGCAGCGAAGCTGGCCTTCAAGCTCAAGAAAGAGGGGAGAAGACCCCTTCTGGTCGCGGCTGACCTGGTACGTCCGGCAGCAGTGAAGCAGCTTCAGATCCTTGGAGAGAGTATTGAGGTCCCTGTCTATGCGGAGGAGGTCAAAGACCCTGTACGTGTAGTCAAGAACGCTTTGAAGCTGGCAAAGAGAGAGCAGTACGATACGGTGATCATCGACACCTCCGGACGTATGCACCTGGATGCGGTCCTGATGCAGGAGATCACTCAGATCCATAAGGCGGCACAGCCGGACGAGACCCTGTTCGTCGCTGATGCGATGACCGGGCAGAGTGCTGTGACGATCGCCAAGGAGTTCGATGAGCAGGTCGGTATCACCGGCGTCATCCTCACGAAGTTCGATTCAGATACCCGTGGTGGTGCAGCTCTCTCGATCCGGAGTATCACCGGCAAGCCGATCAAGTACATCGGTGTCGGAGAGAAGACTGGTGACCTTGACCCGTTCTTCCCTGAAAGGATCGCCTCGAGGATCCTCGGGATGGGAGATGTCGTCTCTCTGGTAGAGAAGGCGCAGGAGACCATTGACATCAAAGAAGCAGAGAAACTGCAGAAAAAGATGTCTTCTTCCACGTTTGACCTGCAGGACTACCTTGAACAAATCGAGAGAATGGATAAAATGGGTCCGATGGAGTCGATCATTGATATGATACCCGGGGCAAAGGGCAATATCAGTGAAGATGATATCAATAAGGCTGAGATCAAGAGAGAGAAGGCTATCATTCAGTCGATGACCTTCGAGGAACGGCGGAACTATCGGATCGTAGGTCCTTCGAGGCGAAAGCGTATCGCCAAAGGAAGCGGCACTGCGGTGTACGATGTGAACAGGATGTTGAAGAAGTTCGAGAAGATGCGGCTGATGATGAAGAAAGTATCCAAGAACAAACGATACCAAGCACAAATGCTCAAACAGATGGGCATGTAATATTCGCGTAGAAGAAGCAGGAGGACACAGTGGTAAGCATGAGACTGAAAAGATTTGGTACGAAGAAGAGACCATATTATCGAATCGTAGTTATGGATTCACGAGCACCGAGAGACGGAAGGACCCTTGATGAGGTCGGTCTGTATCATCCTATCGAGAAAGAGGGTGAGCAGGTTCGTCTTGATGAAGAGAAGATCAAGGGATGGTTATTGAAAGGAGTACAGCCCTCAGCGACTGTGAAGAAGATCCTGAACAATAACAGCATCACCATCGTACGAAAGGACACTGATAATTAGGAGAACGCATCATGGAGAAGGATCTTGTTGAATATATAGCAAAATCCCTTGTTGATGATCCTGATAGTGTCTCTGTGAGCATGGTCGAAGGCGAAAAATCCACGATCCTGGAACTGAGGGTCGCACAGGATGATATCGGTAAGGTTATCGGTAAGCATGGGAGAATCGCGAAAGCTGTGAGAACGATACTGAGCGCATCTGCTACGAAAAGCGGAAAGCGTGCAGTATTAGAGATACTGGATTAAACAGGACATGGAAAGAATTGCTACAGGTAGAGTCAGAACAACCCATGGGATCCATGGGTATCTGAAGATTCAGGTCTTCTCAGGTGATTATCAGAATTTTCTTAAGCATACTTCGGTATGGCTCAAAAAAGGAAAGCAGGAGAGACAGGTCACGATAGAGGATTCCTATATTCAGGGTGACAGCGTGCTGGTCAAGCTCACAGGCATCAACACCCCTGAAGCAGGCAAGCTCTATAATGGCTGGGAAGTCTGGATCGAACGGGAAGAATCCTCCCCGCTGGACAGCGGAGAGTTCTATCAGGCTGACCTGTACGGCTGTGACGTAGTGCTCGAAGGGAAGAAGGTAGGTACGGTCGTCTCGATCATCGAGGGACTGCAGGCTGATCTGTTCGAGATCAGCCTGCTGCCGACCGATGAGGATGGTGCTGAGACATCTGATCGCGCATCACTGCGGTATGTACCGTTCATGAACGAGTATATCGGGACGGTCGATGTGCAGAAGAGGACAGTCGAGATACTTCATAGATGGATCATTGAATGAAGTTCGAGATCGTAACACTGTTCCCTGAGATCATCCGCGGGTTCTTTCAGGATTCGATCATGGCCAGGTGCGTGGAAGACGGAAGGATCGGGTTTGATACCATACAGATCCGGGACTTCGCGGAGGACCGGCACAGGACCTGTGATGATGCACCATACGGTGGAGGGGCAGGGATGGTCCTGAAGCCCGAACCGCTCGGCAGAGCTCTGGATTCGATCGGCGCGAAGGGCAAACGGGTCATCTATCCCAGTCCCTCCGGCAGACTGTTCGACCAGCAGTACGCACAGGAGCTCGCATCGGAAAAGGAACTGGTATTTGTCTGCGGAAGATATGAAGGTATTGACCAAAGAATCATTGACATGTATGTTGACGATGAGATTTGTATCGGCGATTATGTCATCTCTTCAGGCGAGGTGGCATCACTGGTTATCATCGATGCTGTATACAGGCTGGTAGATGGGGTGATCAATGGGGATTCACTGGTGGAAGAGAGTTTTTCCAACGGTTTGCTTGAATACCCGCATTATACCCGTCCGTCAACCTATTGCGGAAGTTCTGTCCCTGATATATTATTATCCGGGCATCATGCTGAGATCGAGCGATGGCGGATGATGCAGCGTATACAGAAAACCAAAAAGAACAGGCCTGAACTACTAGAGAAAGCCGTTGAGACTTCGGAAGAGGTGGAGAGTTTTCTTAAGACACTATAGGGTGACTTACGTCCAAAGGGGTAGAGAACGATGGATATCATTGCATCAATTGAAGCAGAACAGATGAAGGAAAACGTTGAGAATTTCCGGATCGGAGATACGGTGAAGGTCTATTTCAAGATCATTGAAGGCCTTACCGAACGTGTACAGATCTATGAAGGTCTTGTCATCGCCAAGAACAACGGCGGGATCAGAAAGACCTTCACCGTGCGGAAGATCTCATACGGAGTGGGCGTGGAGAGAATATTCCCCATGCATTCACCGAGGATCGAGAAAGTGGAAGTGGTACGAAAGGGTCGTGTCAGACGTGCCAAGCTGTACTACATCCGAGATAGAGTCGGTAAAGCAGCAAAGGTCCCGGAGCTTATCAGAAAGAAGCACTAAGACTCTGCTGACTCATGTGAAAGGGTTATATGCTGAAAATGAGTATATAGCTCTTTTTTTTCGACCGCGGCAGGAAGTAGCATGGTCCTTGTGGTCAGGGACCGTATGCGGTATGATTGACGCAGACAGTTGAGCACACCGATGGTATGACAGGGACAGGTATGGAAGAGCACAAAGAGAAACAGCAGCCCAGGGGCAGTGGCTCCTCTGGTAAAGGAAAGCGCAGTTTTCGAAAGAACAGACCGCGCAGAAAACCGCAGAAGCCCTCTGTGGTGATCGACTGTGCGATCTGCGGGAAGCCGATCGACAGCATCACACAGGCTATCGGAGGTCCGGGTACTGCTGATGTGTCTCACTTTGACTGCATCCTGAAACAGATCGAAGAGCAGGAACACCTGGTATCCGGACAGAAGGTGACCTACATCGGAAACGGGACGTTCGCGATCGTACAGTATGAGAAGAAGAACTTCACCGGGAAGTTCTCCATTCTCAAACGCATACAGATCGAGACGAAAGAGGCTACCGAGAGGATCAAGAAAGTGGTTGATGAGCAGAAACATGCGATCGACATCTCAAAGAATCGAGGTGGAAGATAATGCTTGATGCGATGCTTCCCGGCAGTTTCGATCCTCCGACGAACGGGCACCTCAATCTGATCAAACGGGCAGCCCATATTGCGGACAGGCTCTTTGTGATCGTCGCCGTCAACAGGGCGAAAAACTATCTGTTTTCCGGGCAGGAACGCCTGGAGATGATGCAGGAGTTGTTGAAAGGCTATGAGAATATCACTGTGGTGACATGGGATAGACTCATTGTGGATTTTGCCCGTGAGAACGATGTGCATGTCATGATCCGAGGGGTCAGGGCGCTTGCTGATTTCGAGTACGAGTTTGAACTGGCTATGACTAACAAGCAGATATATAAAGACCTGGAAGTTATCTTCCTGCCTACAGACCCGCAGTATTTCGTACTGAGGGCATCGGCGATCAAGGAGCTTGCCTCCTATGGAGCTGAAGTCCGTCCCATGGTACCTGATATTGTCGCAGATAAACTGCGATATAAGCTGGATATGTTGACATTAGAGGATAATTAAGGTAAGGTCTTTTGACTGAGAACGTTAAAGAGGTAAAAGAAAATGGCAGTACCTAAATATAAGACTTCGAAAGCTAGAACAAGAACAAGAAAATCCATCAATATGAAACTAGTCGCCCCCAAGTTGGTTGAGTGCAGTACTTGTGGGAATAAGGTTCTACCTCATCGTGTGTGCCCGAAATGCGGGTTCTATCGCGGTAAGCAGGTGTTGAATCTTGAAGATATTGGATAATTTTTTACCAACCGTAAGGAGAATATCATGGATGACCTGTTTGAGAAACTGAAAACACTGATCGCTGAAAAGCTCGAGATCGAAGAAAGCAAGATAACAATGGACTCATCATTCCGAAAGGATCTTGGGGCTGACAGTCTTGACACCTACGAATTGGTGTATGCTATCGAAGAAGAACTTGGCGTGACGATCCCAGATGAGAAGGCAAATGAGTTCGAGACCGTAAAGGATGCCGTAAACTACCTGCAGACTCAGCTTTAGGCCCTTCGAAGAGCGTTATGGCATTTTTACAGGATTCACATAATTATCATGCTCCAAAAGTAACAAATGAACGTAAACGCGAACTGCTTCTTTTTGAAAAACATGCAGAAGTCAGGTTCAGGAGACTGGAACTCCTGAACCTTGCTTTTTGCCACCGTTCATATGCGAATGAGCATCAGATCGATATCGATAACAATGAACGACTCGAATTCCTCGGTGACAGCGTCCTTGGTCTGGTTGTGAGTGAATACCTGTTCAGGAATTTCTCAGAGACCATGGTCGAGGGTGATTTTGCCCGGATCAAATCCTTTGTGGTGAGTGAGGACAGCCTTGCCGGGATCGCAAAACGCATCAAGGTCGATAATTTCATTCTTATCGGCAAAGGCGAGGAGTACTCCGGCGGACGAGGCAAGAAAGCCCTGCTGGCTGACTGCATGGAATCGATCATCGGTGCATACTACCTGGATTCAGGCTTCAAGGACGTGCAGACGTTCATTCTGAAATACCTGGTCCCCGAGATCGTCAAGGTCCTGGAGAACAGGCACAAGAAGGACTATAAGACCCTGCTGCAGGAATACGTGCAGAAACGGTACAAGACCTACCCACGGTACCATGTGGTGAAGAAGACCGGTCCCGATCATGATAAGATGTTCTGGGTCGAAGTCGTCGTCCATGATGTGGTCTATGGTCCCGGCAAGGGCAAGAACAAGAAAGAAGCAGAACAGGATGCCGCCGGTCTGGCGTACAAGGCCATACATCCCACACACTGATACCCTTTCATCATTCCCGGTCACATAACAGGCAGCGCTCTAGCGCTGCTCTTCCCATAACCTCTGTGCGATATGCAGCAGTCGGTCTCTGGTGTTGTTCGAAGGGTTATCAAGGACCGTCTCAAGCAGTTCATGGAGGATCCAGCCGATGATCGGCCCCTGTCTGACCCCGATGCCCATCAGGTCACGACCATCGATCTTGAGATCCTGTATCCGCAGAGCCTGTTCCTCTTTCAGGCAGGCCGCTATCCGCTCTCTGAACTCAGCTTCCAGCAGATTCTCCTCAAGCACCCCACTGGTCCCGTAGGCATCGGCACGCCTGAGCGTGAACAGATCCTCGATATACTCTGCACCGACCCGTGCGATGAATCGACGTACTGCGGCATCGGTGAACTCCGGCGTGTAGTGGAACATATGCTGTCTGATCAGATGTACGATGTGGAGCCTGTCCTGATTGGAGAACTTCAGCCTCTGGAGGAGCAGGTCAGCCATATCGGCTGACAGGAACTCATGCTGGTGGAACGAGGGGATACCGTTGCTGTCGACGGACATGGAACCGGGCTTTCCGATGTCATGCAGCAGTGCTGCCCATCTGATGATTCGGTCCCCCCGCGGGGCCCCGTCACAGGCAAGCACGCTGTGGGTGAACACGTCGAAGGCGTGGGCTCCCTTCTGGCCGACCCCTGCGCACTGTGACAGTTCGGGGATCAGATAGGCAAGGATACCCTGTTCCTGCAGTGCGAAGAACGACCTGGAGGGGGTCTGTGCGGTGAGGATCTTGTTGAACTCTTCTCTGATGCGCTCACAGGATACCGAGGAGATGGTGTGAGCGAGTTCTGCTGCAGCTGCTCTGGTCTGCTCCTCGAGATCGAAGCCCAGGGTGGAGATGAACCGATAGCCTCTGAGGATCCGGAGACTGTCTTCGGCAAACCGTCTTCTTGGATCGCCGATGGCTCTGATCAGACGGGCCTTCAGATCCTCAAGGCCGTGATGCATATCGATGAGCGTGTGGTCGATCGTATCTATGGTCAGGGCATTGATGGTGAAGTCTCTCCGTGAGAGATCCTCATCGAGATCCCTGACGAACTCGATGGAATCGGGATGCCGTGCATCGCTATAGCCGGCTTCGGTCCTGAAGGTGGTCACCTCGAACCCGTTGCCTTTGAACAGGACCGTGACAGTCCCGTGTTCGATACCGGTAGGTATCACATGGGAGAACATCCTGATCACCTCTGAGGGCTCGGCATCAGTGGCGAAATCATAGTCAGAACTCCTGTTGCCCAGCAGCTGATCACGGACAGCCCCCCCTACGATAAAGAGGCTGTGGTTGTTTCTATGGAATACGTCTGCGAATTCTTTCACGACTTTTGGTATCTTCATTCTTCTCACACCTGAAACTAAACATTGAGCGCTATTGTTGTCAATACTCATTGAAAAATAATCAGTAAATAGCTATATTAGGGGTTAATTGCTCATACGTCAGTTCTCATGTCAGATCATTCTCTGGTGTATGTGAACACAACACTATGCATATCATCCATAGTGCCATAATACGGTGGGATGTTCCACCGGTGCAGCCATGCAGTATATCGTTTTAGGAGGGGTCAGTGTATAAACCTGTCGACAACAAAGTGAATTTCCCGAACATGGAAGAAGATCTCATCGACTTCTGGTCGAAACATGATATTTTTGAAAAGTCTATCCAATCCAGAGATGCAGAGAACGAATTCGTGTTCTTCGATGGACCTCCCTTCGCGACAGGGCTGCCCCATTTCGGTCACTTCGTACCGGGTACGATCAAGGACGTGATCCCCAGGTATCAGACGATGAAGGGTAAACGGGTCAACCGTCGGTTCGGATGGGACTGCCATGGACTGCCGGTAGAGTATGAGATGGAGAAGACCCTGGGGATCTCAGGCAAGAGTCAGATCGAAGAGTACGGTGTGGCGAACTTCAACGAGAAGTGTCGATCGATCGTACTGCGCTACACCTCTGAGTGGGAGCAGATCGTGACACGGATGGGCAGGTGGGTCGATTTCGAACACGACTACAAGACGATGGACCCGGACTACATGGAATCGATCTGGTGGGTCTTCAAGGCCCTCTATGAGAAGGGACTGGTATACGAAGGGTACAATATCATGCCCTACAGTCCTGCGCTGGCCACCCCGCTGTCGAACTTCGAGGTGAACCTCGGAGGATACCAGGATGTCACAGACCCTGCGGTCACCGTACGGTTCGCTGTCAAAGACCAGCCCGGTACCTATTTCCTGGCCTGGACCACCACCCCCTGGACCCTTCCTTCGAACCTTGCGCTGGTGCTTGGACCTGACATTGAGTATGCGAAGATCCAGGACGGGGAAGAGTTCTATATCCTCGGGAAGGACAGTATCGGATCCTACTACAAACATGAAGAAGATTACACGATCATCGAGACCTATATGGGGCGTGATCTGGCCGGGATCGAATATGAACCCCTGTTCCCGTACTTTGCCCATCTGCAAGCTGAACACGCCTTCAGGACCTTCCTCGGTGACTATGTCACCGTAGAGGATGGCTGCGGGATCGTACATACGGCACCGGGTTTCGGTGAAGATGACTATAATGTGCTCAAAGGTACCGGCATACCGGTGATCTGTCCTATCGATGCAGAGTGCCGCTTCACCGGAGAGGTCCCTGACTTTGAAGGGCTGTTCGTCAAAGATGCCGATAAACCCATCATCGCCTGGCTCAAGGAGCAGGGGAAACTCGTCAAGCGAGAGAACTATAATCACAGCTATCCCTTCTGCTACCGGACCAAGAAACCCCTGATCTATCGTGCCCTCTCCTGCTGGTTCGTTGATGTGACCAAGATCAAGGAACGGATGCTCAGTGCGAACGACCAGATCAAATGGGTCCCCGATCATCTGCAGCACGGTCGATTCGGGAAATGGCTCGAAGGTGCACGCGACTGGGCGATCAGCAGGAACAGGTATTGGGGCAATCCCATCCCCATATGGAAATGTGACGGCTCGGACTATATGGAAGTGATAGGATCTGTCGAGGAGCTCGAGCACAAGTGCGGGCAGAAGGTCGAGGACCTGCACAAACATTTCGTCGATGACCTCACCTGGCCGAGTCCGGACGGGAAGGGGACCATGCGACGGATCCCGGATGTGCTTGACTGCTGGTTCGAATCCGGAGCGATGCCCTATGCACAGAATCACTATCCCTTCGAGCATACTGAAGCCATAGACAAGCACTTTCCCGCAGACTTCATCTGTGAGGGTCTCGATCAGACCCGGGGATGGTTCTATACCCTGACGATCATCGCAGCTGCACTGTTCGACAAGCCGGTATCCTGGAACATCGTCACGAACGGCCTGGTACTTGCTGAAGACGGGAAGAAGATGTCCAAGTCTGACCGCAACTACTCAGACCCCTCGGAAGTGATCAACGCCTATGGTGCAGATGCTCTGAGATTCTTCCTCATGAACTCCGCGGTGGTCCGTGCAGAGGACCTGAAATTCTCCGATGAAGGAGTCAAGGATGTCCTGAAGAACCTCATCATCCCCATCTGGAATGCCTATACGTTCTTCGTCACCTATGCCAATATTGACGGGTATGTCGCAACATCGGCAGGTCTTGATTATGTACCTGAGAACCCCCTTGACCGATGGGTGCTCTCAGAAGCAGAAGCGCTCGTCCATGACATGGGTATGCACCTCGATGACTATGAGATCCAGAAGGCCTGCGGTCCGATCGTGAAGTTCATCGATCTGCTCAACAACTGGTATATCAGGAGATCTCGCAGGAGATTCTGGCGTTCTGAGAACGATGGTGATAAACTGCAGGCCTATGACACCCTCTATACGGTGTTGATGAAGATGGTCCATGCAGCTGCACCGATCACACCGTTCATCACCGAGGAGATCTTCCAGAACCTCAGGACCGATGATATGCAGGAGTCCATACACCTGCAGCTGTATCCGGAATATGATGAGACCAAACGTGATTTCGAACTTGAGAAGAAGATGGACCTTACCAGAGTCACCGTGACGATGGGCCGGTCCCTGCGGGCTGCCCATTCACTCAAGACCAGACAGCCGCTCAAGGCGATCTATCTGGTGACCAGAGATGCCGCTTCCCGTGCGATCCTCACTGAGATGGAAGCTATCATCAAGGAAGAGCTCAACGTCAAGCAGGTGATCATACGGGACAACGAAGAGGACCTGGTCGTCTATAACGCCAAAGCCAACTTCAAAGTCCTGGGAAGAAAACTCGGCAAGCAGATGAAAGAGGTCGCTTCGATGATCGAAGGGTTCTCGATGGAGCAGATAGCTGCGATCCTCGACGGAGGTACGGTCGAACTGACCTACAGTGCGGGCACGATCGTGATCGATGAGCAGGCGCTGGCCGTCCAGAGGACAGAGAAAGAGAATATGAAGGTCCTCAACGAGGGGAGCCTCACGGTGGGACTCGACAGCGAGATGACCGAGGAGTTGCTGCTTGAGGGACTTGCACGAGATATCATCAGATCGATCCAGAACCATCGAAAGGAGATCGGTCTGGAGGTCACAGACAGGATAGTGCTTCAGGTGACCGGAGATGAGACGGTAGCGAAGGTGATGGATGTGTTCAGGGACTATGTCTGCTCTGAGACGCTTGCGACCTGTTCTGAGGATATTGAAGGTGCACAGGCGGCTGAAGTGGAACTCAGCGGTCATGATGTACTGCTGCAGATCAGCAAAGCCTGACCGGGGGTGCTTGAGGAGGGACAGGTATGAGGATACGGGAACTGGTGATCATCTGTGCAGGAGCACTCGTGCTGCTCAGCGGGTGTACGCATACCACACCGTTCACCGATGATCACTACTTCAGGGCTCTGGGCCGGAAGAACGAGATGGTCGTCACCGTGAACATGGATCAGTCTGCCGAACTGCTGGAAGGACTCTCTTCAGAGCAGCAGAAGCTCTCGGCCATCGATGGCATCCTCGATCGTACCGACAGGATCTCCCTGTCGATCGACAACTCCTCAGGGACTGCAGCAGCACCTGCCTTCTACGGAGGTCTTGAAGGGAACTTCGGCTATTTCACCGCCAACACGGCGTTGAAGTTCAGCAGGGAGTGGAAGCGGGAGACCGATTCCTCGGTGGTCTACTTCCACAGTGATCAGAATGCACTTGATGTCATGATCCCTCGCAGCGGTATCGTACTCTTCTCTCAGGGTGATATGGCTGAAGTATACCGCAGGACCTATGCAGAACGGGAGCTGTTCATCCCCTATGAGGTGTCACGGAAGATGGGCGACGGGATCGCGGCGATGTACATGGAAAGTCCTGATGACATCATGTATCTGACCGATCAGATCCCCAGGACCATGCTGCTGAGTATCGACAGTGTCTGGCTGGTACTGACAGGGACCAGAGACGATTACCGGCTGACCGGTCTGATCTCTGCGAACAACGACAAGGCCTCCAGGGTACTCGGGACGCTGTTGAGGATGAACTACCTCGTTCGGGTACGTGCGTTGGACGTTCCTCTGAAGGACTGGCAGGATGATATCACCATCGATGGGAACCTGATCATGCTCGAAGAGATGTATATGGAAAACAAGACAGTGCAGGATACGTTCGCGAAGATGCTGGAACAGTTATAGCACTGGAAGACGGGAGAAAGAGATGCCTACCTATGATTATAGATGTGAGACCTGTGGATATGAGTTCGAGCACTTTCAGATGATGTCAGAAGAACCGCTGAGCGACTGCCCGAAATGCGGCAGTCCGGTCAGACGGCTCATCGGCGGAGGGATCGGTGTGATCTTCAAAGGAAGCGGGTTCTATGTGAATGACAGCAAAAGTGCGAACAGCGCAGCAGCCCCCGCGCCGGCGGCCCCCGTCGGGGAGAAGACCGGCACTGACTCGAAACCTGCAGCTCCCAGCAAGAGTGCAGGGGAAAAGACCACCGCCTAGAATCTCAGATCGATCACCTCACACCCTTTGGCAGCCTCTTCGAGCAGTCCCTCTATCTTGAGGCTCTCGTAGGAGTCTGTCATGGCCTGCTTGTCAGGTCGTACCTTCGGGTGTTTCGGGGAGAATACGGTACAGCAATCTTCGAACGGCAGGATCGAGGTCTCGAAGGTCCCGATCTCACGTGCGGTGGTGATGATATCCTCTTTGTCGAGACCGATGAGCGGTCTGAGTACCGGTATGGCTGAGGCACTGTCGGTGAAGGTGATGCTCTCAAGGGTCTGACTTGCTACCTGACTGAGGGATTCCCCGGTCACCAGGGTCTTCGCATGAACCGTATCAGCGACCATATTGGCGATCTTGACCATGCAGTACCGCATCAGGAGGGTATGCTCGGAATTATCGGAGTTCGCGTTGATATGCAGCTGCGCTTTGGTGAACGGCACCACATAGAGCGTGAGCCCCGAGAGATACGGTGCTATGATGCGGGCAAGGTCCTTGACCTTCTGGAGAGCTTCGTCAGAGGTGTAGGGGTAGGTGTGGAAATAGATGGCATCCTGTCGCAGACCGCGGGTCGCCATGCGGTATCCTGCGACCGGCGAATCGATACCGCCTGAGAGCAGCAGCAGACCTTTGCCAGCGATACCCACCGGAAGTCCTCCCGGTCCCTTGATCATGTTCGATGAGGAGTAGATGTATGCCTTGTCACGGATCTCGATGTAGATGGAGATCTCAGGGGTATGCACATCGACACGGCACTGGGGAAAGGTGTCAAGGATGATACCGCCGGTCTCACAGGAGATCTCATACGAGGAGAGCGGGAACGATTTGTCAGAACGTCGGGCATTGACCTTGAAACTCTGCGGGTTCTTGGAGAAGTACGGTCCGGTCAACGCGATGACCGCCTCCTTGATCGCCTCGATATCCTTCTCAGTCTTGAGTGTCTTCGAGAACGCCACCAGTCCGGAGGTGGTGCTCAGTGCGGCCTCGGTCCTGGCTTCAGAGCCTTCGATATCATCCACCTCAAGGAAGAACCTGCCTTTCTGGATCCGGAATGCCGGATGCAGCCCCTTGAGTTTGTATGTTATGTTCGTTCTGAGCTTCTTCTCGAAAAAGGATCTGTTCTCCCCTTTCAGGCAGATCTCGCCTAATCGTATCAGATACAGTTGTCTTGCTGCCATATGGTCACCCCATCTCCTTCAATAGTCTATCAGACTCTTCTATCACAGAACGTGAGAGCATAGCAATATCATCAGCGGTCACCGAAGGACCGAAGGAGATGCGCAGTGCCCCGTCACACAACCTCTGATCGAATCCGCTCTGCAGGAATATCCTCTGGGCTTTCTTCCGGTTCTTCGATGAGCAGGCAGACCCGGTCGATATGCTCACTCCCCGGTCATCGAGTACCCGCATGAACACTTCCGAGGGAATGCGGGGGATACTCAACCCCAGGATATAGGGAGAAGCGTGCTCCTGTGGTGGTGTCAGCACCTTGATCGCAGGGCGTGAGGCCAGCTCCATGATCAGATGGTCCTTCATGCTCTGCGCATGGGCCAGATCAGCTTCCAGATTCGAGTGACAGCGCAGGCTGCACTGGTAGAAGGCGGCGATAGCCGGCAGGTTCTCCGTACCGGGTCTCATGCCCGATTCCTGACCACCTCCCGGTGAGGGTGTCAGGAATGGCTTACGGCTGTAGAGCAGGCCGGTACCCCTGGGACCCTGCAGCTTGTGTGCACTGACTGAGATCGAATCTGCATGGGGCAGATAGTGTGATCGATCTATCTTGCCGAAAGCCTGTACCGCATCTGCATGCAGATGGATCCTGCATCGATGTCGCTGTTCATAGGCTCTGATGACTGCGCTGATCTGCTCAAGAGGCTGTATGGTCCCCAGTACGTTGTTCACTGACATGATCAGTACCAGTGCAGTATCCGGTCTCAGTGCAGAGGCGACACTCTCAGGAGTGATACGGCCACCGGGGGCCGGAAGGATGGTCACGCTGTGTCCCAGCTGTTTGAATCGCTGTATATATGCAAAGATGGATGGATGTTCTATGCCAGAGATGACCAGATGGATCGGTCTCTTCTTCATGAGAAAGGAGTTGCAGATCAGTGCGTTCGCTTCGGTCCCCCCGGAGGTGAAGAACAGCTGCTGTGCAGGCACTCCCATCAAGGAGGCGAATCGGCTCCTGATCCCGGAGAGGGCAGCCCCTGCGGCTCTTCCCGGGCTGTGGACCGAAGAGGGGTTGGCTATATGCTGCAGAGCCGTCTCCGTATAGACCTGCAGGGCCTCAGTCGAGATCGGTGATGAAGCGGCCCAGTCGAAATAGTATCTTTCCATACAACCATAATCGCTGAAAAGGGATGTTTATGCAACACATGAGCCGGGTAAAAGGCTCTTCGAGTTGCACAATACGTCTCTATGGGGTATAACCTTGAAGTATGAATATCGTATGTACCATCGGTCAGCAGCAGACGACTGTCATGACCACAGCATTGGAGCACGTCATCCTCGTAGATGCCCAGCGACTCTATGTCACTGATGAGCATGTCGCACCACTTCTGTCTCGAAAGCCCGAAGGACTGCTGGTCCTGCCAAGCGGGGAGGAGCACAAGAGGTGGGAGAGTATCGAACGGATCATCGCGCGTGCACTGGAGCTCGGGCTGGGCAGAGATGCCTGCTTCGTGGGGATCGGCGGCGGTGTCATCTGTGATATGACAGCCTTCGCAGCTTCGATCTATATGAGGGGGGTCTCCGTCGATCTGGTCCCGACTTCCCTGCTGGCGATGGTCGATGCCTCCCTCGGCGGCAAGACCGGTGCAGATTTCAACCAGGTGAAGAACATCATCGGGACCTTCTACCCGGCAGACCATGTCTATATCTGCACTGAGACCCTTCAGAGCCTTCCAGATCACGAATACCGCAATGGTCTTGCAGAACTGATCAAACATGGGTTCCTTACCGGTGAGGCTATGGTCGAGCGGCTTGAGACCTCCCGAGAAGCACTGCTGCGCAGGGATGATCCCCGACTGCTCGAACAGCTGATCCTCGAATCACTTCAGGTCAAGAGATCGTTCATCGAACGCGATCCCAGAGAACAGCTGGGTCTTCGTGCACAGCTGAACCTCGGTCATACCTTCGCCCATGCGCTGGAGACCCTCTCAGGGTTCTCAGGCTGGTCTCACGGAGAGGCTGTTGCCTGGGGGATGGCTCGTGCGGCAGAAGCGGGAGTGCTCATCGGCAGGACACCACCTGCATATGCCCGTCGGGTGGAGCAGCTGCTGCGTGATTACGGATTCCGGGTCGACTACCGCATAGCGGAGGATGACCTGCAGGAGTTCCTGCACATCATCTCGCATGATAAGAAGAAACGAAGTGGATCGGTGATGTTCGTGCTGCAGAGCGGGCCGGGGGAGACGGTCCTGACGACACTCGATGAGAGCATCGTCAGAACGGTCGTCAGTAGTTCTCGAACAGTGTAGTCACCTGCCGGTAGAGCCTGTTGACCCGTTCCACGGCATCTGCAGGGGGATCGGTCATATGTGAGATCTCATCCATCAGGGCTTGAGCACTGTAGAGGGTGGTATCCACTGCGGTGTGGAAGTTCTTCACTGCTTTGAACCAGTAGGTTCCCTTGTTGTTCGTATCCAGTGCCAGAAAGCCCAGGATCTTCTGCTTCTTGGCGATCTTGCAGAAGGCGAAGACCTGATTGAGGCTGTCGGAAAGCTCGGAGAGCTGTTCGGCAGCGACGAAATTGCCCTTCGGCGGGCTGTTCAAGATGGCTTTTTCCGGTTTCAGGTAGGGTACGATCTTCATGATGCTCGCCAGCCTGTCCCCGGTATGCAGATCATAGGAACGATAGGTGATCTTGATGCGGTAGTTCCTCACACTCTTGGGATCTTTCGTATAGTTCTCATGCAGTGAGGCGAGTTTCTCGAAGGGGATCACGATCAGTTTCTTCGAACCCTTGTAGGGGATGATGCTGAAGATATCATTATAGAGGATGATCCTCGATTCTCCGGCCTGAGAGACGATCTTCTCATGATCTTTGGAGAGTCCTGCCTGGGCTTCGACCGGTCTTCTGCCCTTGGGAGCAGCTGCTTTCTTTCCCTTCGCCTGTGGCTCTCTGGTACCTTCAGGACTCATCTGCGGGATGAAGTCAGGATAGATCTCCTGTACCCACTCTCTTCTCAGGACCGAAACCGATCGGGCGAACATCCTGGTGGTCTTCACGATCTCCCCGGCTACGATATAGTACGGAGCCTCCTTGAACATGAACGACCCGGGATGGATATAGATCTTCTCAGCCGTCAGACTTCGGTAGACCCCTCTGCCTGCACGTACACAGACGAACTGGATCAGCCCTTTTGAGACGGCGCACAGATAATCATGTACCGAGCCTCCTTCGGTGACCGGGATCTCCTGAGCTGCCACGATCTCTTCGAGCTGCATGACGATATTCACGATCTCTTCCATCGTCTGGTAATCAAGGAAGAACTCCCTGCAGTAGCGTTCCCGCTCTCTTCCCGGGATTTTTGCCGTATAGATCTTGAAGAGCTTGAGGTAGGAGACGAAGTCTCCGTAGGGATCGGCGAAGGTCTTCTGTTTGGAGCGTGATTCGGTCTCCTGTCCGACGGGAAAACTGAACGGTGAGTGGGACGAGAGGAACGCAGCTGCTATGACCGATTCATGGATGACCTGAGGATAGGCATAGACTGCCTCCACGATCATGCGTGAGTGCCGCGGCAGCAGCGGGAACTCGGTCATCAGCCTGCCGATCTTCGTAAGCAGGTTCTCATGATCGAGGGCATCAAGGAGTTTGAGGGTGTTGACCGCACTTGCGATACCTTGAGCACCGGGGGAGGTGATGAAGTCGAAGGACTGGAAGTTCTGGATCCCCAGTTCTGCCATACGCAGGACGACCTCGGAGAGGTCTGTTCTTCGGATCTCCTCAGAGGTGAACATATCGCGGGCATCGAACTCCTCTTTCGAGAAGAGGCGGAAGCAGTATCCGGCAGCGGTCCTTCCTGCACGTCCCTTTCTCTGGTTGCTGGAGGCCCGTGAGACCGGGACCTGAATGAGAGAGGAGGTGAAGGTGTTCGGATTATAGAAGTTCATCTTGGCAAGGCCAGAATCGATGACTGTCGTGATGTTGTCGATCGTGATGCTGGTCTCAGCGATGTTCGTCGATACCACGACCTTGGTCTTTCCTTCAGGGGTCTCCAGGAAGACCCGCTCCTGATCCTCTTTGGGAAGTCTCCCGTAGAGGGGGATGATGATCAGGTCTTTGGAGAAGGACTCATTGATCAGGGACATCATGCAGTCCTTGATCATGCGTTCCCCGGGCAGGAAGATCAGGACATCTCCCTCGACCTCGCTGCGCATCCGGTTTCGTACCAGCTCGGTGATCTTATCGAGCAGCTTCTGGTAGTCATCTGCGATCTCAGGCGGTGCATAGATGGTCTTGATCGGATAGATCTTCGCATCGATATGGATGATCGGGCAGCCGTCGAAGTATTCAGAGAAGATGGTGGGGTTGATCGTGGCTGATGAGATGATCAGACGGAATTCAGGACGCTGGGCAAGCACTTCCTTGAGCAGTCCGAGGATGAAATCGATGTTCAGCGACCGTTCATGGGCCTCGTCGACGATGATCGTACTGTATTTTCTGAGCATGAAATCTGCTTTGAGTTCCTGCAGCAGGATCCCGTCGGTCATGATCTTCAGTTCGGTCTCGAGTACGGTCTTGTCATTGAATCGCATCTTGTAGCCGACAAGCCCCGGGATGGAGGTGTTGAACTGTTTGGCGATGTAGTCACTGACCGAGAGGGTGGCGATACGTCTGGGCTGAGTGACTCCGATCACCCCGTTGCGGGCATAGCCTGCTTCGTGCAGGATGATGGGCAGTTGGGTGGTCTTGCCGGAGCCGGTAGGGCTCTCGACGATGATCACCTGGTTCTTCTCGAGTTCTCTGAGGATCTTCTCTCGCTCTTTGTATACTGGAAGGTCTTTAGGATTTATCAATCGTATGCTCCCTGTGTGAGGTGATGATGGTGTATGCATCATCGATGGAGATATGCTCGAAAGCTTCCCGTTCGATCAGGTTCTTCATGGTGAAGGTCTCTGATGCCGCCTCATCCTCACCGATGAACAACCCGAAGGGGATCTCTTTCTTCTGTGCATACTTGAACTGCTGCTGCAGTTTCTTCTTTGTGGGAAACACCTCTACATGAAGGCCTCTGGCCCTCAGCTGTTGAGCTGTGTGGTGGTATCGGCTGAAATCGTGTTCGTCGAGTGCGAAGATGATGAGATCGACCATGGACCCCTGGTCGGTCGAACTCTCGAGCTCTTCAAGGGCTGCCAGCAGACGGTCGAGTCCGATCGAAGCGCCAACTCCCGGGATGGAGCGTTTGGTATACAGCGATGCGAGCTCGTTGTATCGTCCTCCTGAGCAGATCGATCCGATCGATGGCAGATCGGTGAGGATCGTCTCATAGACGATCCCGGTATAGTAGTCCAGTCCCCTGGTGATCGATGCATCGAGTTCGAAATAGTCATTCAGTCCCAGCTCATCGATCATGCCGAAGATCTGCTCGAGCCGCTCTGAAGCCTCTGAAGGACCTCCTGAGAGGCTGGTCAGGGAGGCGAAGGCTGTCTTGAAGTCCTTCCCGCAGGAGATGAAGGAGAGGATCCTGTCGGCAGCAGCGACATCGGTGAGGGTGCACAGCTGCTCTCTCACAGCTGTCTCACCGATCTTGGAGAGCTTGTCGACGGTACGGAGGATCTCAGCGGATTGCTCCTGTATCCCGTTATGGGCGAGGAACGTGTTGAAGAGCCCGCGGTGGGAGACCTTGATCGTGAAGGAATCCAGGCCGATGGCTGTGAGTGACTGGTACATCATCAGCAGGATCTCGAAGTCTGCAGACATGCTGTCCACCCCGACGATGTCGAAATCACACTGGTAGAACTCTCTGAATCTGCCTTTCTGGGTATTCTCGCCCCTCCAGACCTTTGCGATATGGTAGCGCTTGAACGGTTCATACAGCTCGTTGATATGTGCAGCCATGAATCGAGCGAACGGGACTGTCAGATCAAAACGCATCGATACATCACGTTTCCCATTATCAAGGAACCGGTAGATCTGCTTATCGGTCTCGCCGCTGCCTTTTCCCAGTAACACGTCGGTATATTCAAGCGCAGGGGTGTCGATGGGCTCGAAACCGAAGGTCCTGAACTGCATCTCCAGGCTGTGAATCAGGTCCCGTTTGATGCGTTCCTGCTTCGGCAGGGAGTCGCGAAATCCCTTCAATATGCGTGGCTCGATAATCATGAAAGCTCCTTAATGTCATAACCTTGTGGAAACGAAAAACTAACAGGTTGTTTTAATCAAAAAAAATTGATACTCTTATCATACTTAAATAGAACGATTTCATCAATCAATATGAGAATATATACATGTTAATACGATACAAGATAAACGAACAGGGCAAACAGATTGCCATAGCGAAGATTTACACACAGGAAGAACATCAGATACACCCGAAGGGGGTGGATCAGGATTCCCGTTTCATCATCGAACGGCTCAAGACCAACGGCTTTGAAGGTTATATCGTCGGCGGGGCTGTTCGGGACCTGCTGCTGAACAAGACCCCGAAGGATTTTGACATAGCGACCAACGCGTCGCCGAAGCAGCTGAGAAAGATCTTCTGGAACTCCCGGGTCATTGGCCGCAGGTTCAAGCTCGTCCACATCTACTTCCAGGAGAAGATCTTCGAAGTCTCGACCTTCAGATCGAGCGAAGCGGATGCCGTCGAGGGCAACAACGTCTACGGAACGATCGAAGAGGATGCCCAGCGCAGAGATTTCACCATAAACGGTCTCTACTTCGATCCGGTTGCGAAACAGATCCTCGATTTCAATGATTCCTATAAGGATATTCAGAATCGGCGCATGCGTTCGATCATACCGCTGAACAAGACCTTCGTAGAAGACCCGGTGCGGATGATCAGATGTGTGAAGTACGCCATGTCCATCGATTTCACCGTCCCGTTCCTGCTTGACCGCGCGATCAAGAAGCATGCAGACGAACTCAAGCGCTGCTCCTCCTCCAGGATGACCGAAGAGATCTTCAAGATCCTGCAGAGCGGCTCATCCCGTGATATCGTAGAGCGGCTCATTCACTATAAGATGTTCATCTGGATGCTTCCTGAGATCTCAGGGTTCATCCAGCATGGCAGGAACAAGATCCTGACACAGCAGATGTATGACTCCCTGGCGATGCTCGATTCGGTGATCGCCAAACATGAACATGTGACGCGTGCACGGATGCTCGCGGGCCTGGTGGATCCGTTCATCACCATCCCGGCAGAGTATGAGAACAGTACGCTGCTGTTCAGATCGATCTTCAAGCAGATCAAGGAAGTCATTGCTCCCATCACCCCTCCGAACTACGAAGTCGAACGTGCTGTAGAGTATTTCTTCAAGCAGGAAGGGCTGAAGGTCCCGAAGAATGCCGTGCGCAAGCCATTGACAGCTCAGCAGAGAAAGAAGCCTCAGCAGCATCGGAGGAGACCTGCCGGCAGGACCGGTTCACAGAAACGACGCACTGCCAAGTCGGATACCAAGACCGAGAAGTAACAGCTTCTCAGCTCGTCCAGTCATCTATCTCAATATTGATCTCCGATATGATCACACCACCGTACCGTTCAAGACTGTCTGCGATGTACTTCTGCAGCTCTTTGAGGGTCCCTGAGACCTGGAACTTGATCGGTACCCGCAGTTTTATCGAGAGCTGATAACCCTCCGGTCCGTTCTTGACCACGACCTTCTTGACCTTGATCGTATCATCGAACTCATCAAGACAGTGGACGATCATCTGGGTGAGAGCAGCTTCAGACATCGAGATCTTTCCCCGTTTACCGAATTCCGGCCGTACGATGGTCTTCTCGAAGACCTTCTTCTTCCAGGGGAGCGGGATGTTGGCTTTGAAGAATATCCTCATTGAATCGTAGACGATCTGGGGGTAGTTGCGGGTGATCTCGATCGTCGGGACAGGAATGACATGCTTACCTTCACTGTTTCGAATCCGTACGGCCATCTCGATCTCTTCTTTACTTGCGAGATCCTCGATCTTGATGATCTTCTCCGGTTCAGGCAGTTTCAGCCGTACAGCGATCTTGTTCACCATCTTCTCAGAGGTCCCTATGATCAGGATCTTCTTGAAATTGGTCTTCTGCAGGGCAGCGTGGACCTCATCACGATGTGCATCCTCATCAAAGAGTGCGGTCTTGATGGCTTTGAGGAAGATGTTCTCTTTCTTTGCAGATTTGCCGGCCAGGATCTTATCACCCTTGATAAGCAGACCGTCATCGATGATGAGTTCTATGCCGTATTTATCTGCTACGAGTTTTGATCTGAAACTCTTTCCCGTACCGCTTCTGCCAATGAGGGCAAACACCTTTCGGCCTCGCAGTTTCCAGATCGTATAGCGCATGATCCTGTTCATGATGCCACTATATACATTCTTGATGGAGATGTCCATTATTATTTACAGCAGGCAGATCTCGCACGGGTTCACGCATCTGCGGTGATACGGGTATCCGATCGCTGCACGAGGTCGTGTAACCCGGCTCACAGGAGGTTCTGGCGCCAGGAGGGGGACTGTCTTGCATCGGCTGCCGCTCACTGCTTCACGGAGCAAAAGCCGAGCCGGGGGAGGTGAGATCCCTCGATGCTCAGTACGTTAGAAGATGCCGTATATCAGGGAAATCTCCAGCTGCGACCGGTAGCGGGACTGGCGCGGTACATACTGTCATGCTATACTTTTATTCTAATGATCATGGTAGTGTGTGACCACCTGGGATCATGTGCAGGGAGGGCTCCTCATGGCTGATTTCAGTTGGGCGAAACTGCTTGTCATCCCGATATGGCTGCTCTCATGCATGCTGCCTGTCTCCGGTGCGGTGTTCACCAGAGAAGCGCCCGGGGCTGCACAGAGCATATACGCGCTGCAGGCTGAAGCTGCTGCAGCGCCCTGGATCGAGGCTGATGAAGAAAGCTGGTTCACCATCGATCCGTTGCCTTCCGGTTCATGGGCTGATTCAGTGCTCAGTATCTATCTGGATGGGAAGCTCCATGAACGCGATGCGAGCCCGGACGGCTTCAGTATCCCGGGGCTCTCTCCCGGTCGCCATGAAATCGAAGCCCGCCTTCGGGGATCACGGCAGAAGGAGCTCAGGCTAGGTGCTGATCTGTGGGTACTTGGAGAGGTGACGGTCTCCATCCTCTACCCGGCAGATGAAGCAGTGGTTCGGCTGGGACCCGATGGCCTGCAGTGCTCTGCAGCAGTTACTGTGGAAGCCCCGGGTGTCTCACCCTCTGAGACCGCCACGGTCATACGCCATACCCGATGGTTCCTGGACGATGAATCGCTTCCCGGGGATCAGCATCTTCAGCAGCAGCTCCCAGCCATGGATCTCGGTGATCATACGCTGCGTTTTGAGATCGAGACGGTGTTCGGTGGGTTCTCATCACACGAAGCAGCGTTTGTCGCAGTCCCGGACATGCTCCTTGAGGTGATCGGGGATACTCCGGAGCCCTATGCGATACGTTCGTTCGAACGACTGGTCTTTCAGGCCGTGGTCCACCAGCCCCGAAATGCAGGGGCTGCAGGCCCGTCGCCGCGTGAGCAGGTCTTCGCTCATTCGATCCCCATGGAAGATGATATCTTCTGGTATGTCGATGGCATCCTGCAGGACCGTGGCGGTGAATTCCTCTTTGAGGCTGACCCTGGTACCTATACGATCACATCTGAGTACATCGTCGACTCCTCGTTGGTCGTCCCTGCCATCCGCTCTGCCCCCATACAGGTCATGGTTCGGGAGCCCATCGGTGCCCGGATCATATCTCCCTCAGAACCCGGGTATCCCTATCTTGGCCCGTTCGATGGATCATCGCAGGGCCCCGGGCCACGACTGAGCGTCTCTGGGGATGGGGAACCGGATGCCGGCTTCTTCTGGACGTATGAGACTGCTGAAGGAGAACTTCTGGAAACTGCAGGAAGAGATGCCACGTTCGACCTCAGCAGGGCCGGTGATATCGAGGGTGGTATGCTCACACTCACGACAGTGCTCGATCGATGGCAGGACTCACAGACTCTGGCGTTCGTTGCCTGGGGGATCCCCGGCATGGACATAGAGCTGGTCTGTCCTCAGGGGACCGAAGTGGAGGTGGGGAGGGCGTTCTCTGTTATGACCAGATTATCGAGTATGCATCCGGCCTCAGGTGGGAGAGCCGGTCCGTTTCGGTATACCTATTCACTCGACGGGATACACCCTCTTGCTGACAGTCAGGCAGGAGCCAATGCTGCCTGTATGATCGAGAGCCCCGGATGGCACGTCATCCGGGTCGTGGTGCACGATGCCTCGGGGCATGCGGCGATGGCAGAGGCTGAGCTCTTCGCGTATATCCCGTGGGATCTGAACATCGAACCGGGCGGCCCGTTCGTCGTGAGCCCGGATGCTGTGCTCAGCCTCACGATGGGGCTGCAGCCGTTTGACAGGATCCCGCAGGGGGACTATTGGTGGGAGATCAGACCGAAGGTCTCAGGCGCAGCTCCGGTCAGGATCGAGGGGAGGGTACTCTCCTTCTGTTTCGGACAGACTGGCAGCGCCGAAGTCACCGGCTGTTTTGTGAGTGCTGACGGTACGCTCGAGCTGGAGGGATCGGCAGATGTCACTGTTGTGGATGAACTGCCGCCTCTGGTGGGACTTTACGCGATGGGAAGTCGCACCCATGTGAATCCCGGAGACAGGGTCATGGTAACTGCGGCGGTCTCTTCCAGCACCGGAGATCCTGTCGAAGCGAACCTGTCCTGGTCCAGGAACGGGATCGCTCAACCGTCATCCGACGATGCCTACGCTCTTCTCTTCACCGCGGGGTCACCCGGTACGATAGAGGAGATCGCGTGTACTGCCTCGCTGCCCTCAGGGTCATCCGGTACCGGAGTACTGCAGCTTACCGTGAATGTTCCGCCTGAAGGGTTTTCAGTTCAGATGAGTCCTGAGGGTCCTGTCATCCCTGCTCCCGGCAGGGTAGAGCTGTCTGTCGAAGGGGCTGTCGATCCCGATGATGATCTGCCTCTTACCTATCAGTGGTTCACGCTCAATGCCGGTCAGCTGCAGTCCCTTTCGCCGCAGCTTCTAGATGGGCGATGGTCTGCTAACCTGCCTGCAGGGGGTAATGCAGTGTTCGTACGAGTCATGGACTCCCGCCAGCTCTCTGCTGAATCCCAGCGGCTTGAGGTGGAGGTGCGGTGAACAGTCAGGAAGTCGTTAGAGCATATCCGTCTTCCCGTCTGAGAGCTCCCATGCTGAGACTTCCGGGACACCTGGTCTGAAAACCTTCAGTACCAATACCGCTGCAGCTCAGGAGGCTGCACCGAAAGACAGGCAGCAGCAGGATCATGTTTCCCCTGCTGTACGATGGAAGCAGACATGTGGCAGTGGTGACTTCCCTTCTTACCCTTCTCAAGGTGATCCCACGATACCACATCCAGCTCCTGAGCTCTCATGGTATCGTCATATTCCCTTCGTATCCCCTATGACTCGATGAGAGGCTCTGCGACGGGGGGATTTCGTACATCAGGGGTGTGAGTCCTTCAGGACAGACTCACAGGAGCGCAAGGTATCTCAGCTGGTGTTCAGCTGGTGTTCAGTTGGGCCTTCAGGGTGCTTCCTGCGGTGTTCTGCGGTCGCTCAGGGTCTTCTCTGTCCGGGGACCTGCGCAGGATCCAGGTGGATGACTCCCCGGATTCGTGTCCCGATTTTCAGCTATATGATCAGTTTTACCTGCAGATACCTGTTATTGATCCCGGTTTTATCATTGCACAAACGACTTAATGCGGTTATAGTATTCGTAAAATATTTTTTTCGAGGAAATGCATGGAAGTACAAGTAAAAGAACTTTTGGAGTCTATTCAAAAAGATGGTATAGAAGCTGCGGAGCAAAAATCGAAAGAATTACTCTCACATGCTCAGAGTGAAGCTGAAGGCATCATAGCAAAAGCGAAGAAAGAAGCTGCTTCACTCCTGGAGCAGGCAGAGACCCAGATCAGGAGAAAAGAGGCAAGTTCAAAGGCTTCTCTCGAACAGGCTTCACGGGATGTGGTGCTCTCTCTTGAACAGAAGATCAAGTCAGTACTGCATGCAGCGCTCTTAGGCGAAGTCGGCAAGGCTATGACCGGCAAGGACCTTGCAGCCCTTATCGAGCTCGTCGTCAAGAGTGAGATCGCTCCTTCTTCAGAGCTTCAGGTGGAATTCTCCAAGAACGAGGCACAGAAGCTGCTTGCTGCGCTCAACAAGAGTCTGGCAGGAGAGCTGGAAGCCGGTCTGGAGATCGCTCCTGTCCCGCAGATGACCCGAGGGTTCGTCGTACGGCAGAAAGACGGGAAAGCCTATTATGATTTCACCGCAGCAGAGATCACTGAGATCCTGGCACGGTTCGTGAATCCGTATGTAGCATCACTCATGCAGGAAGCTGAGCAGAAAGGAGAGTAATAGTGTCAAGTTATTACTACCTGATCTCTACCCTCCCGACACTCGACCCGGAGAAGGGGCTTGCGCTGACCGAGGCTGAATTCCTGGTCCTGTGCGAGAAGCATCTTACCCGTAGTGACTTTCGGGTCATCTCGAGTGTGACCGATGCTGAGACAGACCTCCCGAACAGCACCCTTCGCGCATGGCTTGAGTTCGAACAGAGTCTCAATCATGCCCTTGCAGAAGAGCGGGCACAGCGTCTTGAGCATGTGAAGAACGAGATGTATGTCAATACCTTCGAGAAGAATCCGCAGATAGCTGAAGCGGTGCGTAAGGCTGTCACCGAAGAGTCTCCTCTGCTGGGGGAGAAGATCCTGGATGCGGCGAAGTTCGCTTTTCTTGATGATCTTGAAGTCAATCATTTTTTTGATCTTACCAAACTCATTGTGTATTACCTGAAGTTGAGGATACTCGAACGCGAGCAGTACTTCGACTTCGTCAGAGGTGATGAAGAGTTTAAGAGATTACTATCGAATATACAGACTAGTATTAAAAGCTATTGAATAGTGGAGTTGATGCATGGCAATGAGTAAAGGACGAGTCGTGGGAATCAATGGGAACATGGTTTCCGTTGAAGTGGATGGGGATGTAACCCTGAATGAAGTAGCATATATCCTCCTGGGAGAGACCCGGGTAAAATCCGAGGTCATCAGGATCCGTGGAGATATCGTATCGATGCAGGCGTTCGAGATGACCGGCGGTATCGGCGTGGGTGATGCGGTAGAGTTCACCGGAGAGATGCTCAGTGTTGAGCTCGGGCCGGGACTGCTGGGACAGGTCTATGACGGTCTTCAGAATCCACTGCCGGAACTGGCAGAGAAATGCGGTTTCTTCCTTGAGAGAGGTGTATACATACAGGCTCTTCCAAGGACGAAATGGGATTTCACCCCCTCTGTGAAAAAAGGTGATGTCGTCCGTCCTGCCGCTATGATCGGAGAGGTCCCTGAAGGGATCTTCAACCATAAGATCATGGTGCCCTTCTCCCTGAGGTCCGGGTCCTATACGGTCGAGAAGATCGTCAAAAAAGGCAAGTACTTCAATGATGATGAGATCGCCGTACTCACAGACAGTGATGGGAATTCCCATTCGCTGACGATGAACTTCACCTGGCCGGTCAAGAAAGCCATCGATCTCTATGAGGAGCGACTCAAACCCGTCGATCCTATGATCACCAAGGTTCGATTGATCGATACCTTCCTGCCGGTCGCAAAGGGTGGTACCTACTGTATACCCGGACCGTTCGGTGCGGGCAAGACCGTGCTGCAGCAGATCACCAGCAGACATGCTGAAGTCGATATCGTCATCATCGCAGCCTGCGGGGAACGTGCAGGAGAGGTCGTAGAGACCCTGAAGGAGTTCCCTGAGCTGATCGACCCGAGAACCGGGAAGACCCTCATGGAACGTACGATCATCATCTGTAATACCAGCTCCATGCCGGTCGCAGCACGTGAGGCATCAGTCTATACGGGGGTCACCCTCGCTGAATATTACCGGCAGATGGGGCTTGATGTCCTGCTGCTGGCAGACTCCACCTCACGTTGGGCTCAGGCCATGCGAGAGATGTCCGGCAGGCTCGAAGAGATCCCCGGTGAGGAGTCATTCCCTGCCTACCTCGAATCGGTCATCGCCAACTTCTACGAACGTGCCGGACTGGTACGACTGTATGACGGCAGTGTGGGATCGGTAACCATCGGCGGGACGGTAAGTCCTGCAGGCGGTAACTTCGAGGAACCTGTGACTCAGGCGACACTGAAAGTCGTAGGTGCGTTCCACGGACTTTCGAGGGAACGATCGGATGCACGAAAGTATCCTGCGATCGACCCGCTGGACAGCTGGTCGAAATACCAGGGCGTCATCGATCTCAAGATGACCGATTATGCACGGAAGATCCTCTTCCGTGGTGATGAAGTCAGTCAGATGATGAAGGTAGTGGGTGAAGAGGGGACGAGCCTGGAAGACTATATCATCTACTTGAAGGCAGAGATGCTCGATGCGGTGTATCTGCAGCAGAACTCCTTTGATCCGGTAGACGGTGCGGTCGGGGTCGACCGACAGAAATACGTCTTTACCAAGATATTCGTCATCCTCGGCTCCGAATACAGTGTCGAGACGAAAGAGGCTGCACGACATCTGTTCAATCAGATACGACAGAAACTGGTCGACTGGAATGGATGTGAGTGGAAGGGCAAGCAGTTTGCCATGATGGAGAAGGATCTTGAAGAGCTGCTTCAGAAACGGCTGGTCAGTATCGATAGCGAAGTAGAAAAATATATCGAGAGATAAGGCGGAGAGCATGCACAAAGTTTATACTAAAATAGATTCGATAGCAGGGAACGTCATCACCGTTGCCGCTGAAGGGATAAAGAACGAGGACCTGGCCGTCCTGAGTACCAGAGACGGTGAGTCTCTTGCCAGTGTCATCAAGCTCGACGGCAGTCACGTGTCGCTGCAGGTGTTCGCCGGGGGAAGAGGGGTCTCGACAGGAGACAATGTGAGATTCCTCGGACACCCGATGGAGGTCTCATTCTCAGATAATCTGCTTGGCAGGATCTTCAACGGGAGCGGGCAGCCACGAGATAACGGACCCGAACTCACTGAGAACATGATCCCCATCGGCGGTCCTTCGGTCAATCCGGCCAAACGTATCCTTGCGACCAAGATGATCAGAACGGGAATACCGATGATCGATGTGTTCAATACCCTGGTAGAGTCGCAGAAACTGCCGATCTTCTCAGTCTCCGGTGAACCCTACAATGATCTGCTCGCCCGTATAGCCATGCAGGCAGAGGTCGACCTGATCATCCTCGGAGGGATGGGACTCAAGTATGATGATTATCTCTCCTTCAAAGAGACCCTCGAAGAGGGCGGGGCCATGAGCAGGACGATCTTCTTCGTCCATACCGCATCTGATCCGACGGTCGAATGCATGCTCGTCCCCGATATATCTCTCGCGGTAGCAGAACGGTTCGCCCTTGAGGGGAAACGGGTGCTGGTGCTGCTCACTGATATGACCAACTTCGCTGATTCACTCAAAGAGATCGCCATCACCATGGATCAGGTTCCCTCGAACCGTGGATACCCCGGAGACCTCTACAGTTCTCTGGCCTCACGGTATGAGAAAGCCGTCGACTTCGAAGGTGCCGGGTCTGTCACGATCCTGGCAGTGACCACCATGCCTGGAGATGATGTCACCCATCCTGTTCCCGATAATACCGGATACATCACCGAAGGTCAGTACTACCTGAAGAACGGCAGGATCGAACCCTTCGGGTCACTCTCCCGCCTCAAACAGCTGGTGAACAAGGACTCCCGTGATGACCACAGGGCCCTCATGGACGGTATGATCAAACTCTATGCGGCGTACAAGGAGTCGCTCGAGAAGAAGTCGATGGGCTTTCAGATGTCAGACTGGGACAGGAAACTGATCGACTATGGTACCATGTTCGAACGGGATCTGATGGATCTGAGTGTGAACATCCCTCTGGAGAAGGCCCTCGATAAGGGTTGGGAGATCCTCTCTGCGTGCTTCACTCCTGAAGAGACCGGACTGAGAACAGAACTGATCATGAGCCACTGGCCTGAAAAACTCGATCGATCATAAAGGGGCGTGAGATGGCTTCTGTTAAGTTGACGAAGACCGAACTGAAAAAACAAAAAGATCAACTCAAACGCTATCAGCGGTATCTGCCGACACTGCAGCTGAAGAAACAGCAGCTGCAGCTGGTGATCAGAAAAGTCGAGCACGAGATCAGGGAGTATCGCCTGAAGCAGGAGGAACTCCACAAGGCGCTGCTGCACTGGGTGCATGTGTATGGAGAGAATCTGAAGTTCTCCCCTAAGATGAGACTGGAACACCTGGTGGTCGTCGATTCGATCAAACGGAAGAAGGGTAACATCGCCGGGGTCACCATCCCGATCTTTGAAGCGCTCACCTTCAAGCGGATCCCCTACGACCTGTATGCGTACCCGCTCTGGGTCGACCGCGGGATCGAGGCACTGAAACAGATCGCTGAATTCGATGCGGTGATCACCGTACTGGAAAAACAGATAGAGCTGCTCAACAAAGAGCTGCGCACCACTTCTCAGAGGGTGAACCTCTTCGAGAAGATCAAGATCCCGGAGGCGAAGAGTAACATCAAGAGTATCTCGATCGCTCTGGGAGACCAGCAGACAGCCTCTGTGGTTCGAGGTAAGATCGCGAAGAACAAGCTGATAAAGGTATCATGATATGATAGTACCAATGAAGAAGATGTCGATCTTCATGCAAGAGATGGATAAGACCACGTTCCTCAAGAGCCTGCGACGCCTTGGTGTGATGCACATCCAGGAGAGACAGGTGACATCTGAGCGGATCGATCAGCTGCATGAACAACGAGAGGATATCGAGAAGATCTGTGCACGGATCGAAGATTCGTACGGAGAGTCCATCAAGAACTCGAAGCATCGTGTCGAAGAACAGATTCGCATCGAAGAGGTCCTGCGTAAGCGCAAACGGGTTCTGGAGACGATCGAGGAAGAGAGACGACTCCATCAGCACATCGACGAGGTGAACAGGGAACTCAAACGGGCAGCCCCCTGGGGTGATTTCTCTCCCCAGCAGGTCTATGCGATCCGAGACAGGGGGATCGCGATCGACCTGTATGACGCAAAGGATTCGTATCTTGCCGAGCATGGGGATTCCTTCACCTATGTGGTGCTCAGGAAAGAGAAGAAGCGCAGTGCTATCGCCATCATCGGCACAAAGCCTGCGGAACACCCTGATCTGATCAGGTTCTCCCTTCCCGAGAAGGGTATCTCCGAACTCGAGTCATCCCTGAATCTCTCCTTCAAGCGTCTTGATCATATCGCGGAGATCTTCAAGGATGAAGCACGCTATCTGAAGTCTTATCGTGAGATGCTCGGACTGATCGATGAGGAGCTTGCCTTCGAGCAGGTGCATTACGGCATGGATGGGAACGGCACGATCGCCTGGATCACCGGCTTCATCCCGGAGGATCAGATCTCTGCAGTACGGACCCTCGCAAAGGACAATGCGTGGGGACTGCTCATCGATGAGGTGAACGAGGAAGATCCGGTACCCACCAAACTCAAGAACAATGTGCTTGTCAGGATGATCCAGCCTATCTTCGATATCCTGGGGACGGTCCCCGGGTATCGAGAGTATGATGTGAGCATGTTCTTCCTCATCTTCTTTGCCATGTTCTTCGCCATGATCATCGGTGATGCCGGATACGGGCTGCTGTTCCTCACAGGGGCGGTCATCCTGCACGCTGTGGGTAGAAAGCTCACGGAGACGGTGAAACTGCTCTATGTGCTCAGTGCTACCACGATCATCTGGGGGGCTGCGACCGGGACCTGGTTCGGAAGCGCGCAGCTGCTCGAACTGTTCCGGCCGCTCAAGCTGCTGGTCATCCCGACGATCGCCTCCTTCCCCGAACTCTTTTCCGATATCACGGCGAAGGATACGCAGAACACCGTGATGTTCATCTGCTTCGTATTGGGGATCGTGCAGCTGAGCATCGCCTGTATCGTCAACTTCTTCCGATCCCTGCCGCAGATCAAAGCAGTGGCACAGCTCGGATGGCTCATGCTGCTGATCGGGCTCTATTTCCTGGTACTGCAGCTGGTCATCGGGATGGCACTGCCGCAGTGGGCGCTCTATCTGATGGCCGTCGGTTTTACGCTGTTCGTCATCTTCAATGAGCAGCAGCCCGGCAGAAGCTTCGTGAAGGGACTGCTCTACGGTCTGGGAGGGTTGTTCAACACCTTCCTCGATGCGATCGGCGGCTTCTCAAACATCATCTCCTATATCAGACTCTTTGCCGTCGGGATGGCCTCGGTCGCGATCGCCACGAGCTTCAACAGCATGGCAGAACCGCTGCTCTCAGGGTGGACGTTCCCTGCTGCGATCCTGATCCTGCTGCTCGGACACGGTTTGAATCTGGTCATGGGGCTGTTATCTGTGGTCGTACACGGTATACGACTGAATATGTTGGAATTCTCCGGTCAGCTGGGAATGGAATGGACCGGTATTAAATATGAACCTTTTATGGAACACATTGATTCTTCATTAGTAGAGGATTCAAGACTAATAGGTAAGGAGTGATTTATGAGTATTGGATTGTTAGGTCCCGCTGCTGCATTAGGATTCGCAGCGATCGGTTCGGCTATGGGGGCTGGGATTGCTGCACAGGCAGCTATTGGGGGTTGGAAGAAGTGTTTTGCGAATAATAAACCTGCTCCTTTTATGCTGGTCGCGTTTGCCGGTGCTCCATTGACACAGACTATTTACGGATTCTTGCTGATGAACTTCATCAGTGCTGCAGCAGGGAACGGCGTGAATGACATGATCCTTCTCGCTGCAGGGGTCTTTGGCGGTATCGCAATGGGCTTCTCTGCACTGATGCAGGGCAAGGCGGCTGCAAGTGCGGCTGATGCTCTTGCTGAGACGGGAAAGGGTACTGCGAACTATTTCATGGTGATCGGTATCGTTGAGACCGTCGCGTTGTTCGTGATGGTGTTCCTCATGCTCACCCTCTGATAGAACGTACGTGTGGCACGTCAAAAAAAGGTTGTATTCACTTATGGGATACAACCTTTTTTTGTTCTATGATATAGTGATCATCTATGAAACGACACATGACACAAGAAGTGAACATCGGCTCGGTCTCTATCGGTGCTGGGCATCCGGTAGCGATACAGACGATGTGGGACAGACCGATAGAGGATACCTCATCGGTCCTCAGAAGCATCGAGGACCTTGCTGAGATCGGCTGCGATCTGATGCGGTTCTCCATACTCGATACGGCGGCACTCGCTCCCTTCTCAGAGATCTGCAGACACAGCAGCATGCCGATCATCGCAGATATCCATTTCGATCATACCCTGGCGATCGGCGCCATCGAGCGGGGGGCAGCGAAGATACGCATCAATCCCGGTAACATCGGGGCCCGGTGGAAGGTCGATGAGATCATCAGGGCCTCAAAAGATCACGGGACCGCGATCAGGATCGGTATCAACGGCGGTTCGCTGCCGGTGCAGTATCGAAAGACCCCTGATCATGTGGGAAGCATGCTCACTGTCATCTCCTCCTACATCGACATGTTCGAACGACAGGACTTCACCTCCATGGTGATCTCCCTGAAGGATTCGGATCCCGGAGTCTGTTACGAGGTCAACAAGGCCTATGCACAGCGCTATGGGTATCCTCTGCATCTCGGGGTCACCGAAGCAGGTCCGCTCATACCGTCGGTGACCAAGAGTGCCTTCGCCCTGGGCAGACTGCTCTATGAGGGCATCGGGGATACCATCAGGATATCGATCACCGGGAGCATCGAAGATGAAGTGACAGCCGCGAAGGAACTGCTCAAGACCGTCGGCCGGTATGATCACGGGGTCACGATCATCTCCTGCCCGAAGTGCGGCAGGGCAGGCTTCGATACCCATGCCTTCATGCATGATATCCAGCGGGAACTGTCGGTGATCAAAGAACCGGTGACCGTGGCAGTCATGGGCTGTGCGGTCAATGGGCCGGGTGAGGCAGCCCGTGCCGATATTGGTATCACCGGGCTTGGACGTGATGTCGTGATCTTCAAAGAAGGCACGATCATCGCTCATGTGACACCCGGGGAGGCTAAAGAGGCGTTTCTGGCAGAATTGAAGGTGATCATAGATGAAAAGTATCATAATTAGAGGTGCCAGAGAGCACAATCTCCAGAATATCGATCTTGAACTCGAGCGTGACAGACTCATCGTCATCTCCGGGATCAGCGGCTCGGGGAAATCCTCACTGGCCTTCGATACCATCTTCGCAGAAGGTCAGCGAAGATACGTGGAGTCGCTCTCTGCCTACGCACGGCAGTTCCTCGGCAGACTCGAGAAACCGGATGTGGAGTATATCGAAGGGCTCTCACCCTCTATCGCGATCGAACAGAAGACCACTCATCGTAATCCCCGTTCTACCGTGGGTACGGTGACAGAGATCTATGACTACTATCGTCTGCTGTGGGCCCGCGTGGGGAAGCCTCACTGTCCGGTCTGCGGAAAGCCGATCCAGGAGCAGTCCATAGACCAGATCGTGGAGAAGGTCTCCGAGTATGAGCAGGGCAGCAGACTCCTCATACTCGCCCCGGTGATCTCCGGAAAGAAGGGTGAGCATCAGAAGGTACTCGAAGATGCACAGAAGGCGGGATTCCTTCGGGCGAGGATCGATGGACAGGTGATGCTGCTCGAAGAGCAGATCGATCTCGATAAGAAGAAGAAGCACACCATCGAGATCGTCGTTGACCGTCTCATCCTGCGCGAAGATACGATGAAGCGGCTGATCAGTTCGATCGAATCCGCTCTGGAACTCTCCGAGGGGATCGTGACGGTACAGCAGGTGTACGACGATGGCACCGAGTCTCAGGAGACCTTCTCTGAGAAGAACTCCTGCACCACCTGCGGGATCAGTATTCCCGAACTCGAACCCCGGCTGTTCTCCTTCAATAACCCGTTCGGGGCCTGCCCCGAATGCAACGGTATCGGGTATGTGACGGCCTTCGATCCTCAGCTGATCGTCCCTGATGCATCCAAATCGTTCAATCAGGGCGGTATCGCCACGATGAACCCGGACGCGACCTGGAATCGTTCGCTTGTCTCCTCCTTCGCCGGACATTTCGGCTTCTCTCTCGATACACCCCTGAACGAGCTGTCTGAGGATGTCTATCACAAGCTGCTCTTCGGTACGAGTGAGAAGATCCATATCAAGTATGTCAATGAACGCAACAACGGTGTCTATGAGTATGAGAAGGCCTTCCCCGGTGTGATCAATGACCTGAAGCGGCGATACTACGAGACGAACTCGCAGGGGATCCGTAAATGGCTCGACAGCTTCATGACCGGTGACAGCTGCCATGCCTGTCATGGACAGAGGCTGCGAAAGGAGAGCCTGTCGGTCCTCGTGAACGAGAAGAACATCGCGTATGCGACATCCCTCTCGGTACGTGATGCTCTCGGGTTCTTCTCAGGGCTCGAGCTCTCTGCGATGGATGAGAAGATCAGCAGACAGATCCTCAAGGAGATCATCTCACGGTTACGGTTTCTCGATCAGGTGGGGCTGGACTATCTTACCCTCGACAGAACGGCTGCGACCCTTTCGGGAGGAGAGGCGCAGCGTATACGGCTTGCTACCCAGATAGGGTCATCGCTTACCGGTGTTCTCTATGTGCTCGATGAGCCGTCGATCGGACTGCACCAGAGAGACAACATGCGACTGATCGATACGCTCAAGCAGCTCAGAGATATCGGTAATACGCTCATCGTCGTCGAACATGATGAGACGATGCTCAGAGAAGCTGATCATATCGTGGATCTCGGCCCGGGGGCAGGTGTCCACGGCGGGTTCATCACGGCACAGGGGACCCCGGAAGAGGTCTCCCGTTCTCTTGAAAGTGTGACCGGTCAGTTCCTCAGCGGAAGGATCAGGATCGACATCCCCGAGGTACGCAGAGCCGGGAACGGTAATGACCTGTGGGTGTATGATGCCTATAAGAACAATCTCAAACATATCGATGTGAGATTCCCCCTCGGGAAGCTCATCGTGATCACCGGTGTGTCCGGATCAGGCAAATCGACACTGCTCAATGAGATCCTCTACCCGGCGCTGCAGGCTTCTCTGCAGAAGAAGCAGCTGCACCATCTCGAGTATGACAGGACAGAGGGGCTGCAGTTCATCGATAAGGTCATCAACATCGACCAGAATCCGATCGGCAGGACCCCGCGGTCCAATCCGGCCACCTATGTCGGACTGTTCACCCCGATACGGGACCTGTTCGCTTCACTGCCGGAATCGAAGGCCCGGGGCTACAAGCCCGGAAGGTTCTCCTTCAATGTGAAGGGCGGCAGGTGTGAGAACTGTCAGGGGGACGGTACGCTGAAGATAGAGATGCAGTTCCTTCCCGATGTCTATGTCACCTGTGATGTCTGCGGCGGCAAGCGCTTCAACAAGGAGACGCTGGAGATACGCTACAAGGGAAAGAACATCCATGAAGTGCTGGACATGACCGTAGAACAGGCCTATGAGTTCTTTGCCGCCATACCCGCGGTCAGGAACAAACTCGAGACACTCATGTCTGTGGGTCTTGAGTACATAAAACTCGGTCAATCGGCACTGACACTCTCAGGAGGAGAAGCCCAGCGGGTGAAACTCAGCCTTGAGCTCTCGAAGAGGGGTACCGGCAAGACCTTCTATATCCTTGATGAACCGACGACCGGTCTGCACTTCGCCGACATCAAACGGCTCATGGAAGTGATCAATCAGCTTGTCGACAAGGGGAACACTCTCGTACTGATCGAGCACAACATGGACGTGATCAAAGTTGCCGACCATATCATCGACCTCGGGCCTGAGGGCGGTGACAAGGGGGGGACGATCCTGTGCGAAGGCACTCCTGAGGCGGTAGCAGCCTGTGAACGATCGTATACCGGCAGATATCTGAGACAGGTGCTTGATGCGTAGGACACTGCTGTGTGCCGTGTTGTATCTTACCTGCCTGCTCGTGAGTCCCTTTGCAGCACAGCAGGAACCTCTGAGTGCACTGCAGCGTTCGAGTTACGCCTATGAGATCCTGGTCATGTCGCTCCCTCAGCTGCGCAGCTGGGCACGGGAGGCGGGGCTCTCTGAGCTTGGTGACCTGCAGACGCTGCAGGAGAGGCTCTACTCCCATTACGGACTGACTCAGAAGACACTCGAGGTGACTAGCGATGCTGAGGGGGCTCGATCTCTGCGTATTGAGATCCTGCAGGCTGACAGGCTGCAGTATGGACAGACCATCAGGATGTCCGGTTCTGTCGAGGTCGTGCTTACCCGGACCGATGAGACCCGGGTGACACGCCTGCAGGCTGACCGGGTGATCATCGATCAGACGGCCAACCGGCTGAGCGCCTCGGGGGGCGCCCGGGTCGATATCAGTGAGCAGGAGACTGAGACCTCCTATACTGCCGACAGCTTCATCCTCGATTACGAAGGTCTTGACGGGGTGCTGCTGGACGCAGTGACCCGCTCGGATCGGACCAACGGCGATGGGGACCTGGTAGAGTTCTACCTGACCGGGGATCAGGTGGTCCTCGATGATGATGTGATGATCCTCAAGGAGAGCTATTTCACCTCTGATGTGGAGAACTCCTATTACGGTCTGCAGGCCTCGACCATGAAGATCCTGCCCGATGGGGACTGGTTCCTCACCGATGCGGTCCTGAAGATCGGCAGAGTCCCGATCCTCTATGTCCCCGCCTTCTACTACCCGGCGGATACACTCTTCTTTCACCCTGCCTTCGGTTTCGATACCGGACGCGGGGCCTTCATCAACACCACCACCTATCTGTTCGGGGCGAACCCTGATGCAGAGCCGGTCGATGAGAGTTCCTTCTCCACCTTCATGAAGATGTCGTCTCAGGAGGTGAGCCCCTATACCGTCAGAGATGGTGCGCTGCTGATGTATGTGCCTCAGGCTCAGACGGATCTGCAGCGATGGGCACAGGAGAGCGGATCGTATCTCTCTGTGCAGATGGATGCCTATGAACAGCAGGGAGGGTTCTTCGGGATCGATGCGAGGATCGGCAAGACTGCCGGGATCCAGGAGCTCAGCATCTTCGCCGGTGTGGGGTTCAGTGCCGATCAGACCGTACAGTTCATGAGTGAATCGTCGCTATCGGTAAAGACCGATCACCTCGATCTGTCACTGAGTCTCCCGTACTATTCAGACCCCCGAAGCAAAGATGCGTTCACCAACAGAAAAGAGCTCTTCGATATCGATGATCTGCTCTCCGGGCAGACCTATACTCCCTCTGCTGACCTGTCCGGCTTCAGCTGGGAGTTCACCAGCAGGGCATCCTGGACCCCGGGCACGGGGGAGGATCCCTTCATCGCGAAGATCAGTCTCGAACGACTTGATGCCTCCATCGACTGGGGAGACTATGATGATGAGACCTCTGCCTATCTGATCGAAGAGATCGAGCTGCCTGATGCGGCCGTGAGGATCACAGGTACGATCTTCAGCTTCAGTGGTGCTGAGGATGCTGAGGATGAGCAGCCTGCGGCAGCTCGAGCGCATATCTATGGATTGCCGATCCCGGAGGTCCTTCCTGCCCACGAAGGTACAGCGGCCGCTGAGCTGGTGTTGGCCGAACCGCTGTTCTCCTCGGGAGTGTCCGGGCTGTACCGTGATGAGGATCTCCCTGCTGCCGATGAAGAGCCTGCAGGTGCTCCTGTTCCCTGGAGCACCTCGCTGACCTATACTCTCAAGGACGCGCTGCAGCAGACCCACCAGTATGATCAGGTACAGCTGCAGTATACCGATCTCGATCATGCCCTGACCGGAGACCTCGTCTGGAAGAGCAGCCTGTTTGACAGGCGGCTTCAGATCAGCGAGACGCTCAGACCGCAGTACCTCTACTCCAGCAGAGACTCCCGGTCTGTGTCCATCGACTCCTATGTGGACCCCTCCTATCAGGTGCTGCAGGACTTCAGTGTATCGTATGACCCGCTATCGCTCTCGTATCTGTTCCGCTCGTATCTGCTCTCCAGTGAGGATCGGGATGAGGTGATCCGACATCAGCTCACCTATGCACCGGCCTGGGAAGCAGGTCAGACGTCCTGGAACCTCTCGGTGCTGTTCACGCTCCCTCCGCTTGAGCAGCGTACAGCCCCTTCGCTCTCTGTTCAGTACGGTAGATTGACCCTGACCGGCTCCACGGAGTATCTGTTCGGTCCTGAGACCGACAGAGGGTTCTCCAAGCCCCTCTCGGTATCGTTGAAGGCCGATCTTGCCGGGGCATCGTATGCACAGGCACGGTGGACCTATGAGATCGGAAGCTTTGAGGATTCGACACTGAAGCTGTCGGTCAATATGGCGGTGACCGATGATATGACAGCGTTCGGGGAGGTGACCTCTCTGGTCTTCGATCGATCGCTCTCTGAGGCGAAGAGTGTGCTGACCTATCACAAGAGCAGCCTTACCTGCTGGTTCGATCAGGTCATCGACCCTCCGGAACACATCGATCCGGGATTTCAGATCAGTTCCTTCAGAATCAGGACCGGTGCTCTTTCGTATACAGGTTCTGCATGGTATGATCGTATCAGGTATTCTGCAGCCGTCGATGCCTCATGGTATCTGAATATGATCGATTATTACGATAATTCGCTCGATGTGTCCCTGAATATCGGGTTCTCGGTGGCTGAGTTCATCGATATCTCGTTCAAGACTGTTTCCAGGAACACTGCGACGTATGCATACTTCTCCCGATTCTCAGATGATGCACCGCTCGGTCTGCTCGAGGACCTGCTCATGTCCTTCAACTTCTTCGACCGTTCTGATCGGGTAGCTTCGAATTTTAACCTTGATTCGCTTGAGATAGGTATAGTACATTACATGCAGGATTGGGATCTGCATGCAGATATCACCGGGAAGATCGGATACGACAGTGAAGATGATCGATGGGCATGGCAGCCTTCTGTGACCATCTATCTTCAGTGGAAGGCCCTTCCTGAGATCGATCTTGAGGCCGCACGTACGCTGAACGGCCAGTCATATGAATGGGACGTGAAATAACACAAGGCATTGGAGTGGTAATTGAGAATAGTCATTGATGATGAGAACGCGCTGCGTCTGATGTGCGGGCTCAATGATGCGAACATAAAATATATCGAGCGCATGTGCGGTATCGATATCTTCTATAAGGGTAATACGATAGAGTTCGACGGTGACCTGCCTGAGGGACAGAGCGAGGTCATCACCCAGCTGTTCCAGCAGATGGTCGACCTGGCTCAGAAGGGCTATGAGATCGACTATTTTCAGGTGCAGCTCATGTATGATGATATCTGCAAGGGCAAAGGGCTGAGTTTCGAAGCTCCTGTGGAACATATTGCCATACGTGTGGACGGCAGGATCGTCCAGCCGAAGAGCAGTAATCAGCGGGCGTACCTTACTGCCATGAGGGACCGGCAGGTGGTCTTCGGGATCGGTCCGGCCGGTACGGGAAAGACCTTCCTGGCCATTGCCAAAGCCCTTGAACAGCTCCAGAGCGGGCAGGTGCATAAGATCGTGCTGACCCGGCCGGTGGTCGAGGCAGGGGAGAGTCTGGGGTTCCTGCCCGGGGACCTGACTCAGAAGATATCCCCCTATCTCAGGCCGCTGTATGATGCCATGGAGATGCTGATCTCGCTTCATACGTTGAGAAAGATGGAAGAGCAGGGGGTCATAGAGATCGCACCGCTTGCCTATATGCGCGGCAGGAGTCTGCAGAGTGCCTTCATCATCCTCGATGAGGCACAGAACACGACCAAGTCGCAGATGAAGATGTTCCTGACGCGAATCGGTTTTGGGGCAAAGGCTGTGATCACCGGGGATGTGACACAGATAGACCTCCCTCAAAAATCATCCTCCGGGCTGCTTCATGCTTCCCGGCTTCTTGACGGTATCACGGGGATAGAATCGGTCTATCTGAATTCTGAGGACGTGGTGAGAAGCATGCTGGTTAAGAGAATCGTTGACGCATATGAAAAAGAAACAGAAACAGAAACAAAGACATGACAGACATGACGTGAGACGGATCGATCAGATCATCCTGATCACACTTCTCCTGCTGGCCGTACTGGGTATATCTCTTTCTGACGTCTTTCAGCACAGGCTGTTGAGTGAAGTGATCGACAAGAGCGTTCTCGGTCTGCAGTCCGGCGAGATCGCCTCCAAGGATATCATAGCCGAAGAGGCAGTCTACTATATCGATTCCAAAGAGACTGAGAAGCTGCAGGACGAAGCCATCGGATCGATCTACCCGGTCTTCAGGGTCTCGCTGGTGAAGTCGATCGCATCGCTTGAGATGCTGCATACGATCAAGGCGATATTCCTCTCACAAACGCTCAGCGACGAGGAGAAGACTGCCCAGTTGTCACAGAAGGGGATCGATGACAAGTTCGTGGGCAGTGATCTGCAGACGATGTTCACCTTCGATACCGAGCAGCTGAACTTCCTGTTTCAGTTCGTCGAAGAACTGCTGATCGATCTGTTCGAACAGGGAGTCTATGACAAACGGGAACTGGCCCTGGCAGGTTCTCCTTCGGAGATCAAACTGATCCGAGTGGACAGCAGCGGCAAGTCTTCTTCCGAGATCGTCTCGGTCGATACGCTGCTGACCCGTGATCGTATCCCGGAGTACCTCACCGAGCGTCTGAAGGATTCCAATGATCTGCTCAAGCAGCTGACCGGATCTGCACTCAAGCTCGTTGTAGCGCTGGTGCAGGAGAATGTGATCTATGACAGTATCACCACCCAGATCGTGCAGACAGAGGCCCGCCAGAGCATACTGCCGGTGATCAAGACCATAGAGAAGGGAGAGCTGATCGTAAAAGAGGGGTTCCTCGTCACTGAGAACGCATTGGAGAAGATCCGCGCTCTGGAGCAGGTGGCCGTGAGTCAGACGGGGGTGGAGATAGCTGGAAGAGTCTCCTACTATCTGCTGGTGACCCTCCTGTTCGCCGTCACGATCTATAAACTGATCGCACCCACGATCAGACGACGGCAGTTCTTCTATATGATCACTTCGATGGTCCTGATCTATATCGTGCTCTACTTCGTCCTGACCATGCAGCTGTTCGATCGGAACCTGATCAGTGTGGAGATGTTCACTCCGATCGTCGTCTTCACCATGCTCCTGACCATCATCATCGATCGGCGTGTCTCTCTGGCCGCTGCAGGGTATCTGACGCTGCTGGCAGTGAGCATCCCCGAGGTCAAAGCGATCTCCATGCTCTACATCCTCGCTGTCGGTGTCGCCGGGGCGATCGTGGTCGATCAGGCGAAGCGAAGGATAGACCTGATCAGGTCTGCTGCCCTTGTCTCTCTGATCAGTGTCCTGCTGGCCCTTGGTGCGGGGATGATCAGGCAGGAAGGTACACAGTGGTTCAGCTACTATCTGGCAGCTGCGGGTATCGTCACGATGCTCTCAGGTACCCTGATCGTCATCGTGCTGCCGATCCTTGAGCATGTGTTCAACCTTCCCACCGTGTTCCGGCTTGCAGAACTCACCACCTCCAATCCGAAAGTCATGAAGCTCATGGCGATGAAGGCACGGGGGACCTACAGCCATTCGGTGGCTGTCGCTGATCTTGCTGAGACTGCCTGTGAAGCGATCGGAGCCAACCATCTGCTCGCCCGTGTGGGTGCCTACTATCATGATATCGGGAAACTGGATCAGCCTGAGTATTTCATCGAGAACCAGAGCGGAGATAACAAACATGATGATCTTACCCCGAGTCTCTCTGCGGTCGTGATCAAGGCGCATGTGAAAGTCGGCGTAGAGCGTGCCAAGTCGATCGGTCTGCCGCAGGAGGTTATCGATATCATAGCCCAGCATCACGGAAGTGATGTGATCTCATACTTCTATCGCGAGGCTCTGCTGAAGAACGAGAAGGGCAGCAGGATCAATCCTTCGGACTTCTCCTACAGCGGCCATCCTCCGGTCACCAGAGAGGCTGCGGTAGTCATGCTCGCGGACATCGTCGATGCCGCTTCCCGTACGATCAAGCAGCCGACGAACGCGAAGCTCGATAAACTGATCTGGAAGATCTTCACTGAGAAGATCGATCATAAGCAGCTGAACTACTGTGATCTGTCGATCCGCGATCTGGAGACGATCAAGAACAGCTTCATCATGATCCTCTCAGGACGATTTCACGATCGGATCGAATACCATGACCAGATGAAGGAAAGGAGATCCCATTGAACACGATAGATATTGAGACACAGGACCTTGAACTGCCCTGCGGGACCGAAGAGCTGCAGGAGTTCCTCCAGTCGGTCTGCAGAAGACTGGGACTTGAGGATGTCGAGGTCTCACTGCAGTTCTGCAGTGACCAGCAGATGCGGTCCTACAACAGGGAGTATCGCGGAAAGGATGAACCTACCGATATCCTCTCGTTCGCTCAGCTCGATGAGATCGATATGGTGTTTCCCGGTGACAGTGCACTCCTGGGTGACCTGATAATATCAGTCGATACATTGAAAAGAAATGCTAAATACTTTATGGTAGATGAAGAAGTAGAGTTGAAACGAATATTGATACATGGGATGCTGCATCTGACCGGTCAGGATCATCAGACCAATGATGATACTGAACCGATGATCATTTACCAGGAGCAGTTGCTGCATGATCTACTGAGGACAGATGACAAATAAGAGTTTTTTTACACGAATGAGACGATGGTTCACCTTCAACAGCGATGTGCATGCTGCTGAGATCGATTATTCAGAGAAGATGGATATGATCCAGGGTATCGAAGAGCTCTCGGATACGACGGTCAAAGAGGTGATGGTCCCCCGTATCGATGTGGAGTTCGTCGGACATGAGATGGATATGTCGCAGTGCATATCCAAGATCACGACCAAAGGGTATTCACGCTACCCGGTGTATACCGAGACGATCGATAACGTCATCGGTATGATCTATGCAAAGGACATTCTGCGGTTCTTCGATACACAGGAAGCATTCTCTGTGGAGAAGACCATGAGGAAGGTCTATTTCGTTCCTGACAGCAAGAAGCTCGATGAACTGCTGCGTGAGTTCAAACGCAGAAGGATCCACATCGCGGTAGCCGTCGATGAGTACGGCGGGGTATCGGGGATCATCTGTCTGGAAGACATTCTCGAACTGATCGTCGGTGACATACAGGACGAGTTCGATGATGAGACCGAGGATATCGTCAAGATCTCCGCGAACACCTTCCTCTGTGATGCCAGGACACCGATCGATGAACTCAATGAACTGCTTGAGATCGATCTGCCCGATGATGATTTCGAGACGATCGGTGGGTTCGTCTTCGAGCTCTTCGGTAAGATCCCGGAGAATCAGGAAACCGTCTCTTACGGTCCCGTGGATTTTATCGTCCACAGTATATCTGGACATAAGATAAATACCGTCAAACTAGTTGTTAAGGATTAGTGTATTGATTGACACGATAGACAGTGTTTCAGTATAGTTTAGGCGGTTATATATAAACTATTCGGAGGTTCCCTACATGAAAATCGCTATCAATGGATTCGGCAGGATTGGAAGAAATGTGTTTAAGATCGCATTCGCAAAAGACAATATCGAAGTAGTCGCATTGAACGACTTGACTGATCCAAAGACCCTTGCACACCTGCTCAAGTATGATTCAACATACGGAGTATACGACAAAGAAGTGACAGCAACAGCAGATGCTATCATCGTCGACGGGAAAGAGATCAAGATCTTTGCTGAACGAAACCCTGCAAATCTTCCCTGGGGAAAACTGGGTGTGGATGTTGTGGTTGAGTCAACCGGAGTCTTCCGAGAGGCTTCAAGCCCCAAAGGCGGATACAAGGATCATATCAAAGCCGGTGCTAAGAAAGTCATCCTGACCGTTCCTGCAAAGGACGAGATCGATCAGACTATCGTACTCGGTGTCAACGATGATACCATCGACAAGACGAAAGAGGCGTTCTCGAACGCTTCCTGTACCACGAACTGTCTCGCTCCTGTGGCAAAAGTCCTCAATGACAACTTCGGTATCGTCAAGGGCCTCATGAACACCATCCATGCATACACCAATGACCAGGTCATCCTCGATATGCCCCATGCAGACCTGAGAAGATCACGATCAGCCGCACTGTCAGTGATCCCTACCACGACCGGTGCTGCCAAGGCAGTGGGTCTTGTCATCCCTGAACTCAATGGGAAACTCAACGGTATGGCACTGCGAGTACCGACTCCCACCGGATCGATCGTCGACCTTACCGTACAGCTTGAGAAGGACTGCACCGTTGCAGAACTCAATGCAGCGATCAAAGCAGCAGCTGAAGGCCCCATGAAGGGAATCCTCGAGTACACCGAAGATCCGATCGTATCGATGGATATCAAGGGCAACAGCCACTCATCGATCTTCGATGCACTGATCACCATGAAGATGGGCGAAGGTTTCTTCAAGATCTGTTCCTGGTATGACAATGAGATGGGATACTCGACTCGAGTAGTCGATCTGGCAGAGAGAATCGTCTAATACAAAGGATATGTGATATGGACTTACGCTTAATCAAGGATCTAGATCTAAAGAATAAACGAGTCCTCATCCGTGTCGATTTTAATGTCCCCCTCAAAGAGGGGGTCGTTACTGACGCGACAAGAATAGAGCGTGCCCTTCCCACGATCAACTATATACTTGATCAGGAAGGTGCCTCTCTTGTCGTCATGACACATTTGGGGCGACCTAAAGGTGAGAAGAACCCTGAGTTCAGTCTTGCCCCTGTTGCACAGAAGTTCAGTGAACTGCTCGGTAGAGAAGTCATCATGGCTGAGGATTGCATCGGGGAAGCTGTAGAGGCACAGGCACAGGCCCTGAAAGCCGGTCAGGTATTACTGCTGGAGAATGTACGGTTCTATAAGGAAGAGACGAAGAACGATCCCGGGTTCGCTGCCAAGCTGGCGAAGATGGGGGACCTCTTCATCAATGATGCATTCGGTACAGCACATAGAGCACATGCTTCCACAGAGGGCGTGACGAAGTTCCTTCCCTCGGCTGCAGGGTTCCTGATCGAGAAAGAGGTCGCATTCTTCGCACCTCTGCTCACCGATCCGGAAAAACCTTTCGTAGCAGTGATCGGCGGAGCCAAGGTATCATCGAAGATCGGTGTCCTGCAGTCGCTGCTCGACACCTGTGACACGATCATCATCGGCGGGGGGATGTCCTTCACCTTCCTGAAGGTGCTCGGTAAGAAGATCGGTTCGTCACTCTTCGAAGAGGATTATCTCCCGGTAGCAGAATCACTACTGCATGCAGCAGCTGAGAAGAAGGTCCGTATCCTGCTCCCTCTGGACCATGTCTGTGCATCAGAGTTCTCAGAGACCGCTGAAGCGATCGCTGTTGACGGACAGGATGTTCCCGATGGTCTGCTTGGACTGGATATCGGTCCGAAGACACTCGCTGAGATAGAGACAGAGCTGAAAGCTGCCAGATCGATCGTCTGGAACGGACCGATGGGTGTGTTCGAATTCGACACGTTCGCTCACGGTACGGTATCTGTGGCACGAATGATCGCACAGAGCACCGGGACTACGGTCGTCGGTGGTGGTGATTCGGTCGCAGCGGTCAATAAGTTCGGTTTTGCTGATCAGATCGATCATGTATCAACCGGCGGCGGTGCTTCCCTGGAATTCCTCGAAGGCAAGACCCTTCCGGGAATCGCGGCCCTGATGAAATAGGAGAACATGATGAGACGATCATATATTGCCGGAAACTGGAAAATGAACATGACTGCATCAGAAGGTGTAGTACTTGCAAAAGAACTGGTCGCAGCTGCAGCGGGCTGTACTGCGAAGGTACTCATCGCTCCTCCCTTTACCACCATACCGGCGGTACGAGAGGTAGTGAAGGGGACCAACATCCGCATCGGTGCTCAGAATATGTCAGACAGTGAATCCGGTGCACATACCGGAGAGATCTCGGTACTGATGCTCAAAGATCTCGGTCTTGATGCGGTGATCCTCGGACACTCAGAGAGAAGGATGATCTATGGTGAGAAAGATGCGTTCATCAACCGAAAGGTGAAGCTCGCACTTGCTCATGATCTTGAAGTCATCCTCTGTGTGGGAGAGACCCTCGAAGAGCGAGAAGCTGGAACAGTCGAGGAGGTCGTGAAGACCCAGCTCGTCGGCGGACTCGAGGGATTGAGCAAAGAAGATATGAAGCAGGTCGTGATCGCCTATGAACCTGTATGGGCTATCGGGACCGGAAAGACCGCCACTCCTGAGGATGCTGACAATGTTCACGCCTATATCAGGGCTGAAATCGAGAAACTCTTTGACAAAGAAGCAGCAGATGATGTAATAATACAGTACGGTGGTTCTGTAAAACCCGGTAATGTCAAAGAACTTATGGCGAAAGAGAACATAGATGGGGCATTAGTGGGCGGAGCATCACTGAAATCTGAATTATTTATACCAATCGTCACGTACGATTTATAAAAACCTGGAGTTTGTATGGGAATTTTTGGCGTAATCTTATTAGTGCTATTTATCATCGTCTGTATCCTGATGCTGTTTCTGGTCATCGTACAGGATGAGAACAGTGAAGGTCTTGGAGGAATCTTCGGAGGGTCGAGCGATACTGCCTTCGGGTCAAGCTCGGGTAACATCCTGACGAAGATGACTTATATTGTTGGTGCATTGTTCCTGGTGCTTGCTCTCGGGCTTGCTTTCATCAATCGTACGCCGGAAAATACGAGTCTCCTGACGAATGCACAACAGACCAGTCAGGAATCTACGGAATGGTGGAACCAGCCTGTAGATCCTGCAGAAGCAGAATAGAACATCTGTACGGGAAATCATGACCGCTATATCATCGTATAGCGGTCAATATGTTTTAGGGATAGGTCAATGAAGGTATGTATAGCGATCTTTTATACGGGCAATGGTCACAAACTCAACCAGCTGGCTAAAGGCCTGGCCAAGGGCATGCAGGGGCACGGCCACCAGGTCGATATCATCGATGGTGTCAAAGAACAGGGCAGGAAGATCTCATTCTACGACTATATTGCCATGGGAACAGATGCGGTAACAGTTACCGGCGGCAAGATCCCCTCATCTGTGAAGGAATTTCTGGGACAGAGCGGGTCCATTCAGGGCAAGCGCTGTTTTGCTTTCATCAACAAGGGCGGTCTGCGAAAGAACAAGACCCTCAAGGCATTGATGGATGCAATGGAGCATGAAGGCATGTACCTGAAGAACTCACAGGTCATCACCAGCAGTCAGGAAGCTGAAGAGATCGGTAAGCGTTTGCATATTGGTTAATACACGGAGCAAAATATCATGAAGAAATATATATGGACAATCATCGCACTGCTGCTCGTAGCAGCAGTCCCTCAGGTCTTTGCACAGACGGTCCTGCAGAAACCAGTCGCAGTGGTCAATCTGACCAATGCAGAAATGATCACAGCATCTCAGCTCGATCAGAAGGTACGGGAATACAAGACGGCTCAGACCCAGGCCGGCGGGGATGCCTCGAGCATCACCGACGAAGGGATCCTCAAGATCATGATCAATGATATCCTGGTGCTTCAGGGCGCTAAACGCGATGGGGTCACCCTGAGTCAGAAGGACCTTGATACCCTCGTTCTCAGGCAGAAGGAATCTGTCGCAGCCCAGTTAGGCTCAGCGTCTATCGATGATGTACAGTTCGCCAAGATCCTGAACGACTACTATGGATTCACTCTTGATGAGTATCGTGAGAAGATCTACCAGAACTATATCGTGGACACCTATGTACGATCAGCCAAGGGAGACATGCTCGCTTCTGTCGCTCAACCTACAGATAAGCAGGTTCAGGACTACTATAAGAAGAACGCAGCGAATTTCATCAATCCCGAATATGTGGAGATCAGTCATCTGTTCCTCTCTGTAGCTGATAAGAGTGACAGTGAGGTCCGTTCCCTTGCAGAACGTCTGCGAAGGAACATCCGCTACGGCGTGAAGAGTTTCGAGTCCCTGGTGGTCGAATACTCCGATGATACTGCCAGCAAGACAAAAGCCGGCAGGATCGGCTGGCTGGCGATCGATGATGCAGAACGGAAGCAGATCCTGGGCGCGGACTTCTTCGAGACAGCGTTCAACCTCGATGATGGAGAGATCTCCAGCGTCGTACGCTCTCCTGCCGGCTACCATATTCTGAAAGTCCTCAGTCACCGTGATCCGAGGCTGCTCAAGCTTGATGATACGGTCACACCGGGTAATCCTCTGACGGTACGGGAGTACATCTCACAGTCGATGTTCCAGGCCGCCCAGTCGAATGCCTATAATGCTGCGATCTCTTCGCTGATCGCTGATCTGCGTGCTGAGGCAGACATAGAAATCCTTCTGGATAAAGAGTAGCCGGCAGATGAACACACGACATGATGCAAGGCGTCTTGCACTCCAGTATCTCTATACCTATCAGTTCAGAAAGGAGAACGGGTATGAAGAAGATACTGAATTCCCATGCAAAGATGAAGATGAGCTTCAGGAGCTGGGGGAAGAGACGATCCTCTATGCCACCCATCTTGCCAGAGGCGTCATCGAGCATATGGATGATCTGGATGCGATCATCGAACGGTACTCATTACACCGTACAGTGAAAAAAATTGGGAATATCAATAAAAATATTCTACGATTGAGTATTTTTTCATTATTATATACTAAAGAGATTCATTCGAGCATCATCATCGATGAGGCTGTGAAACTCTCTATCGAATTCAGTGATGATGTGACGTACAAGTTCGTCAACGGTATACTGGATGCCATAAAGAAGCAGGAACTATGATCGAATTGAAGAATGAAGAACAGATAGATGGAATACGCAGATCATGCAGACTGCTTGCACAGCTGCATGAGGAACTGAGATCTTATGTGACAGAGGGGATGAGCACGGCGCAGGTAGACAAGTACTGCTATACCTTCATCAAAGACCATAAGGGGACCCCGGCGTTCCTCGACTATATGGGATTCCCTGCCACGGCCTGTATTTCGGTGAACGAGGAGATCATTCACGGTATACCGGGAAAGCGTGTGCTCACAGAGGGTGATATTGCCAGTATAGATCTGGGTATCAACCTTGGCGGTTACTATAGCGACGCGGCACAGTCGATCATCATCGGGGAGGGTGATGATCGATTGAAGACACTCAACCGGGTGACCCATGAGTGTCTTGACCTTGCGATTTCGCAGGTGAAGGCAGGGGGCCGTATCCATGATATCTCTCAGGCGGTGTTCAAGCATGCTACCAGATCCGGCTTCGGCGTGGTCAGAGAGTACTGCGGACACGGGGTAGGGCTCTCACAGCATGAGGAGCCGCAGATACCGAACTATGTGAGTGTCGGACCCAACCCGAGAATGAGAGCCGGGATGATCCTGGCTATCGAACCGATGATCAACATGGGTTCCCGGCATATAAAACATCTTGATGACGGCTGGACGGTCGTGACCCGGGATGGCAGACCATCAGCACATTGGGAACATACCGTGCTGGTGCTCGAAGATGGAGTGGAAATATTGACTGCATTGTAATATCTTTCAAGTGAGGTGATATTATGAGAAGATTCAGGACCTATATGATCCCGGCAGTGATGCTACTGTCTGCAGCGATGCTCTTCATGTCGTGCAGCGCATCAGAACCTGTTGCGAAGAATGGCGATGAGGATGTCAATGGAGTACTTGAACGGGTCGAAGTACCAGAAGCGCAACAGGAAGTCCTGCTGCCTGCACAGAAGACTGGACCTGCGGTTGCCGCTCAACCGATTTCCGGGACGATAGAGCCCCCGGTCCTGCGGGAGACGACTCGTTCGACGGATCTCCATGATGATTATGCAAGCATAGAGAGTCTGCAGAACTCCTTCAACGCTGTCGTCACAAAGGTGCTCCCTACCGTGGTAGAGATCAACGTCACGGCACTGGAGACACGGCAGGCGATGGATCTTCAGGGATGGCCCTGGTTCTTCGACTCCGATCCCTATGAGCAGGAGTATGAGTCCAATCGTCTCGGCTCCGGTGTCATATTCCGCAAAGACGGGACTACCTTCTATATCCTGACCAATGATCATGTGGCAGCAGATGCGAACAGTATCGAGGTCGTCCTCGATGATGGCCGTGTCTATGATGCACAGCTCGTCGGTACCGATTCGCGCAGGGATCTGGCTATCGTCAGTTTCGAGAGTGACGAGACAGATGTTCCCATAGCGAACCTGGGTGATTCCAATGATCTGAAAGTGGGAGACTGGGTCCTGGCGATGGGAAGTCCCTTCGGCTATGTATCGAGTGTTACCGCAGGTATCGTCAGTGCGCTCGGCCGTTCAGGACGAGATATCAACAATCTCAATGATTTCATCCAGACCGATGCAGCGATCAATTCCGGTAATTCCGGAGGACCTCTTGTGAACATCTATGGGGAGGTAGTAGGGATCAATACCTGGATCGCCGCACCCTCGGGCGGGAGCATCGGACTCGGGTTCGCCATCCCGATCAGCAATGCCAAGCTGATCATCGATGAGCTGATCGAATTCGGTCAGGCTGTGGATGGCTGGCTGGGGATCTCCATGCTGGAGATCGAGCAGTATGAGAGTCTGCTCAAACAGGACGAGCCGGTCGACGTCACAGGCGTCTTCGTCGGTAATGTCTATCTGGATTCACCGGCCTACAAAGGCGGGATCAGAGCAGGGGATATCATCATCGGTTTCAATGACAAGATGAACATCACGATCGATGAGTTGTCCCGGTTCATCAGCAATGCACCTCTGGGAGTCGAACAGGTGTTCACCCTCAACAGGGCTGGTGAAGAGTATCGGGCACGGGTGATGCTCGAACAGAGAAAGAGCGATGAGGAGATCTCAGGTTCCTCATCTCAGTTATGGCCGGGAGTCATTCCCGTGGAACTCGATGAGAACATTCTCAGGTCACTCGGACTGGGAGCAAAGCAGCATGGAGTGATGATCCAGATGATCACTTCCAGCACGGAAGTGAACAGGTTCTTCCAGGCTGGCCTTGCCAACTATGATGTGATCACAGAGATCAACGGCAAGGAGATCCATACACTGACAGACTTCTATACGGTGATATCACACGATGATACGAAGGTATTCAACGTGAACTATATACGGGAAGGGAAAACTTATACAACAGGAGTAAAGAAGTAAATGGAAAAGGAGTTCGTTTCACCTACAGTCATACGAAACAATTCACTGAAACTGGTACATCGGATCTGCACCGAAGATGGCTTCGTACCGGATATCATCTACACGTCCCTCAGAGGAGGTGCGTATCTTGCGAATGTCTTCAGTGAATACTACAAGCTGATACGAAAGGACTCCTCAAGACCGGTCTTCTACGCTGCCGTGGTTGCCAGATCCTATTCTGACATCCGCTGCCAGTCCAAGGTCATGATCGATGGCTGGACCTATTCTCCAGATCATCTGCGTACCGGGGATAAGATCCTCATCGTCGATGATATCTTCGATACCGGCAAGACGGTGAACAAACTCGCAGAAGTGATCATGGAGCAGGGCATCCCGAGAGAGGATCTCAAGATCGCCGTCCATGACTACAAGGTACCGCTGTACAAGAAAGACCCGCTGCCCCTGCAGCCGGATTACTACTGCAGGAAGCATGTCATCGAGACACCGGAAGATGACGTATGGATCCACTACATGAACCATGAGTTCATCGGTCTGGAACATAGTGAGATCGATATGAACTATGATGATGAAGAGGTACGTGCGATCCTCAAAGGGCTGATAGGCTGATACCGCATTCCCGCAGCATGGGACTCTGAAGACAGCATGTGAATGAATACTATAACAGAAGCCCCTGATCACCGGGACCGGTCGATCAGGGGCTTCTTCTCGTATATCCTCATCGGCTGTGCTGCTGCGTTTGAGACGGAAGGCTGCATATCAGGATGGAGGTGAATAGAAGAGGACACTGAGCGTGACAGGGCTGCACAGGAAGCGAAGAGCCGGACCCTTCTCATATAACCATCAATCGGATAGCAGGATCGCTGCAGCACGGCTCCTCGTGATTCTGGAGTCCCTGTGCTGCAGTATCTGATGCTTACAGCTTCTCCGAGGGTGCATCTTCAAGTGTGACTTCGAGGACAGAACTGCCTGAAGTGGACACAAAGAAGGACCAATCTGCAACTCCTGACGTGTCATAAAAATCAAGTACTTGTGAACTGGAGAAGTTGTAGTAATAGTTCCCAGCATCTGCAGTTGGTTCTGTAGGCGTTACCGTACCAGCAGCAGCATCGGTGAGATTGATCATATACAGACTGCTGTTCCCGGCGATGAGTGCATAGATATCGGTATCCGATCCAGTCACCTGTACGGTCGGGATCCCTGAACTTCTCGTATCATCAAGATCGAGAGAGAGATCATCAGCCAGGACGGAGGTGAAGGTCGAAGTCGTAGGTGAGAATCCGGAAACAGCTGTTCTCAGGACATCACCCTCCTTGGTGTAGAGGAAGAAATCAGTACCGAAGATCGTACCACCGACCAGATAGCTCTCGATTCCAGTTATCGTATCAGGGTCCAGTAGGTTGAATGAAGAAAGAGTAGTACCATCATAGGTCCCGTAGTAGCTCGATCTATCACCGGAGGCATCACTGACGGTGACGAACAGATGAGAGGTCGTTCCTTCATACAGCGAGAAGGAGTCAGTTGATGGGGTCATGTCTGCACCGGAGATGATTGTTCCTGTAACAGGTCCATCCAGTGCTGTCAGCTTCACATCTGTCCCGTCCAGGTAGAGGGCGAAGGCATGGGTACCATCTTCGAAGAGAGAGCCCAGATCTATATCGCTGACTACTGAAGGAGTTACCCCATCGACGATCTCAGTAGTCGTTGACAGAGCTGTGGTCAGTTCATAGATGGTGGTATCATTTTCGTTGTAGTCATTCAGGGCGATATAATACGAGGATCCAGCATGGACAGCGCTGTTGACCGTCCCGTTCAGCGCAGTGACCTCTTCCCAACTGCTCTCATCATCGCTGATATCGCGCAGTTTGATGATAAGTCCCTGCTGGATATACATGATACCTGTATCGACATTGATGATGCGGTCGACGGTATCGATCTCATCATCAGCCGGGACGACCTGTGCCTGGCTCTGGGAGAGAAAGATCCCCGCTCCATCGAGGTTGCAGGAGAGCATGAACAGGGAGAGGAGAGCTGTCAGGATACTTACGCTATATAGTCGTTTTTTCATATGTTCCTTCTTGTGCATTATTGGCGATACTGCAGAGTGAGCTTAGCAGAGACGGCATTGTAGAGTGCTGTCTTGTTGCTGTTGTCACCGGTATAGATCTCGGGTACGAACCAGTAGCTGGTATCGACACCAAGGCCCCAGTTGTCATTGAAGTTCCAGATGACCCCGATCTCCGGTTTCAGGAAGAACGGACTCAGGAAGGACTGTTCGCCATAGCTGTTGTAGATGACCCCGACACCGATGGTGAGCGGTATGTCGATATCTCCCTGCAGGGCATAGTAGGAGAGGTTCCCCAGGAACGGGACAGCCGTGTACAGGGTCGTATCCTTCGCATACGAGAAGGTGTAGCCGAGTTCGAAGCCGAGAGAGACACGGCGGTTGAGGAATGCCTCGAAGCCCATGGAGGCATTACCGCCGAGATAGGTGTTATCGGTGATGGCGTTGTAGAACGTATCGCCTTCGGGAAGCAGGACGAACAGAGGCAGGTAGGGGCCTGCATCGAACGTGAACATCGTATCCCCGGTATCGTAGCGATAGATGAAGCCCTGCGATTCAGTGACTTCTGCATCGCTCTCACTCTGCGCATAGAGACTGCCGGCAGAGAGCATGAGACATACCAGAAGTATGCTTATATGGTATACGGATCGTTTCATGTATAGTGACCTTCCTTATAACAGTACCGATTCATACTAGCAAAAAACAGCGGTATCATCAATCACAAATGCAAAACGACGATACTTTCCTGATGATTGTCCAAGGGTACTTTATACATATAACAATTATCGGTATAATTCGTTAAACAATTGCCCGGAAAAAAATTCAAGAACAGGATGGTGAGACATATATGGCAGTGATCATTGACGGTAAACAGGTATCAGCGACTATCAAGGAAGAGCTGCGTGAGGAGACTGCGCGGATCAAGAAGCAGCACGACACGGTCCCCGGTCTGGCCGTCATCCTGGTGGGGACTGATCCTGCGAGCATGTCCTATGTGAGATCGAAGCATATAGCCTGTACGAAACTGGGCATCTATGCCCGGGATTACCAGCTTGGGGAAGATACCACTGAAGCTGCCCTGCTTGAGATCATTCACGAGCTCAATGCAGATGATGCGATCGACGGCATCCTGGTACAGCTGCCGCTTCCGAAGCATATCAACGAGGACCATGTGCTCATGGCGATCGATCCTGCGAAGGATGTCGACGGGTTCCATCCTGAGAATGTCGGCAGGATGGTGACCGGTATGGAGACCTACTATCCCTGTACCCCCTATGGGATCATAAAACTGCTCGAGTACTGCAGCATCAGTACAGAGGGTAAACATGTGTGCATCGTCGGCAGAAGTAATATCGTGGGGAAGCCCATCGCCAACATGCTGCTGCAGAAGAGTCCCTTCGGTAATGCCACGGTGACCGTGTGCCACTCACGGACTCCCGATATCGCATATTTTACCCGGCAGGCAGATATCGTCATAGCTGCGGTGGGTAGAGCCCAGATGATCACTGCCGATATGATCAAGGATCAGGCTGTGGTCATCGATGTAGGAGTCAACCGGGTAGAGGATGCGAGCAGAAAACGAGGCTACCGGCTCGTCGGCGACGTCGATTTTGAAAGCGTGAAAGAGAAAGCCTCCTATATCACACCGGTCCCCGGCGGGGTCGGACCCATGACCATCACCATGCTCATGTACAATACCATAGCATCAGCACAACGAAGGATACGTACATCACAGAAATGAAACAGACACCATACGAAGAACAGCGATCGTTCTATATAGAGACCTACGGCTGCCAGATGAACATAGCAGAATCCCATGTACTCGATGCCTCCTTTCTCCAGCAGGGCTTTCGGGCCGCGGTGCATCCGGAAGAGGCGGATATCGTGATCATCAATACCTGTTCGGTGCGTAAGACGGCAGAGAACAGGATCTGGGGACGGATCGGGTTCTACAAGCACCTCAAGCAGTCAAAAGAGCTGCTTCTGATCATCACCGGCTGCATGGCAGAGCGACTCGGGGATGAGATCATCAGGAAGGAGTCTGCAGTCGACCTGGTCATAGGCACCAATGATAAGACTGACATCCTGCATATGCTCGGCAAGGACCTCACAAACAGTGATGAGTACCAGTTCGCCTCCTCATACTACAAGAACGGCGAGAAGACCGCATTCGTACCCATCATGAACGGATGTAATAACTTCTGCTCCTACTGTATCGTACCCTATGTTCGTGGTCGGGAGGTCTCCCGTCCGACAGGACAGGTGGTGCAGGAGATCCACAGGTTATCGGATCAGGGGGTCAGGGAAGTCATGTTCCTCGGCCAGAATGTCAATTCCTATACCTATCATGATCGAGCACGTGATACGGTGCTCTCCTTTCCCGGGCTGCTGAAAGAGGTGCTCAAAGATCCCGGCTCCATTCAGTGGTTCCGCTTCATGAGTGCACATCCCAAGGACTTCTCAAGGGAACTCATAGAACTGATCGCCTCAGAGGACAAGCTCTGTAAGAACATCCATCTTCCGCTGCAGAGCGGATCGAGTACCATACTCAAAGCGATGAACCGAAAATACGATGCACAGCAGTACCTGTCGATCATCGAACGGCTGAGACGACTCAGACCCGATATCACCTTCAGTACCGATATCATGGTCGGGTTCCCCGGAGAACGGGAGGAAGACCTGCAGCAGACTCTCGATATGATGAGAGAAGCCTCCTATATTGAGGCCTTCATGTACTACTACAATCCGAGAGAGGGGACTGCTTCTACGTCCATGCCCGGTCAGATACCTGATGCGGTGAAACTCGAACGGCTGCAGCGAGTGATCGACCTGCAGAAAGAACTGACGCTGCAGCATAAGAGCAGCACAATTGGAAAGACAGTGCGGGTAATATGTGATAGCATATCAAAGAAGAACCCTGATGAGTTCTCAGGACACACAGAGCATAATGAGCGTATCGTGTTTCCCCGAACGGACTCGGTCACTACCGGTGATATGATCAGACTGAAGATAGAGAAGCTGGTCGGAACCACCTATAAAGGAGTATTCTGATGCCTTGGAAAACCATTGGTTATATCGCTGCAGCATTGCTGATCATCCTGTTCATTGCCTTCAATCTCCATAACACCTCGGATGTATCGTTCGTCTTCTTCTCCATAAGGGATGTTCCGGTGTTCTTCACCGTATTCATCTCCATGATCATGGGGTGTCTGATCATGCTTCCGTTCACCCTGTCGATGCATAGACACAAGAGTAAGCCGAAGAAAGAGGAAGATCTTTCGATCGAACAGCTCTTGCAGAGTGATGATGCAAAAGCGGAGAAGAGTCCGAAAAAGAAGAAGAGACGTAAGAAGAAGGATCCCTATGGGGAGTCAGAGAGCATCGATGATCTTGATATTCGGTAGCTGACGGTCTGCTGTCAGCCTGCCTGATGTACTGGATCAGCAGGTGGTTCGATCTCTGCAGGATAAGAAGTACGTGATGATCTGTATATCGAGGTACATGGGTGCGACGCAGGGGATCAGCCTGCGAACTGCTTACACATGCCCCCCCAAAGAATAGCTTTGAGTCGTTTGTATCACAGGATCACCGATGTCCTCAGCTCCCTTGGCGGTGAGCAGCGGTTCAAACCCTGTGTAGCAGCACCCTTTCAGGTATCTGGATACCGAAAGGGTGCTTTGATCTGATTGTAGAGAAGATCAGCACGAGCAGATATCATAGGATTCCCGTAATAAGTCATCCACTGTACCGGCAATATGGCGGTATACCTTTTCTTCTATCTCTGCATACATGGCTACATGTTCATCGATAGGAACAAAGGTGTCCTGAACATGGACCATCTTCCGTATCGCCTCTTCACGACTGGGATAGACTTCAAGGGCTAACGCAACACAGATGGCAGCCCCTATGCTGGCAGAGCCTGTAACGACATTCCTTTTTGCCGGAACGCCCAGCACATCGGCGAATATCTGCATGAACAGATCTCCTTTCGAACCCCCTCCACTGATCACAGCATCTGTCAACGGGACCCCACGCTCTTCACACATGGTAACGATATTCTTCTTCATGGTCATGGCTATGCCCTCGAGAATGGATCTGAACATATGAGGTCCCTTATGGATATCAGAGAATCCGATCATGATGCCCCGTTCATGCGGTTGTTCTGGACGGGCAAGCCAGTTCAAGATGGTGTACAGACCATTAGAGCCGACAGGTATGTCCTGAGCAAGGGAGTTAAGGTAATCTTCTGCTGAGATACCCCGTTCTTCTGCCTCACGATCTATATCTGAACCCAGAAGTTCCTTTATCCAGGTGACTGTTGACATCCCTCTTCGAATCCCCTTGCTCTCGTACAGGAACTCCCCTCGTGTCGCTCCAGGATTACTCCAATAGGAGGATGCACCTTGTGCATCTTTGTGGCCGGCCATCATGCTGGTGATATAGGTTCCCAGAGACACCAGAACGCCTCCTTCATGGGAAAGCCCCGCACCAAGGCCCTCAACAGCCTTATCATTCGCGGTTGAGACTACCGGCAGTCCTGCGGGGATCCCGGTTGCCCTGCTTGCCTCCGGAGTGACTGCTCCCATGACCGTTGCAGGATCGACAAGCTCAAACAGCATCTGTCTCGGGGTATGGTAGGTGGAAAACTCCTGTTCGTCTTCGATCCAGTCAAGGGTCTCAGGATCTATAGGCCATGGGCCCACGTAGTTCGAGCGCGTGTCCTTTTTTTCGCCGGTCAAGCGATAGGTAAGATATCCTGTTGAAGCACTTATGAAGCACACTCTGTCATCTTCATGCACATAGGGATAGGAGAGGCGCTTATCCATCCAGTTCTGCACGGGTGCAGCAAGTTCTCCATTCTCCTGCATCAATACCCTGCAGCATCTGATGGAACCAAGGCCCACCCCTATGAGGGTCTCAGGGGCATGGGGGAACATCTCAAGGGTTTTCCTGCATGCTGTTTGCAGGGAATCCCATAGATCATCATCCGGGTGTTCTGCCCTGCCGCCGGGTGAGAGGGTAAGCTCTTTCAATGCGACGGTATGTGAACACACTTCATTGCCCAGGAGGTCAAAGATTGCGACCTTCGTACTTTGGGTTCCCCCATCTATAGCCAATATATATCGATCGATACTCATGATCACTTCACTCCATTCGGTATAAAAGATTCAGCGCATCAGATAGCCACCGTCAACGGTGAGCACGGTCCCATTCACATATGAGGAGGCCTCACTTGCCAGAAAAATGGTCGCTCCCATAAGGTCGACTGTCTCGCCCCAATGGTTCGCGGGTATATGGGCAAGAATCTCATTATTACGTTTCTCGTCGCTGCGTGTCTGTTCTGTCAGTGCAGTAGCGAAATATCCCGGGGCGATCGCATTCACCTGGATGTTGAATTCCGCGAGTTCATCACACATGGTCTTTGTCAGACCTACAATCCCATGTTTGGTAGAAGCATATGCCGGGGACCATTTCCCACCCAAAAAGGAGTACAGAGAGGCAATGTTGATGATCTTCCCGCTTTTCTGTCCGATCATATGGGGACATGCCTCATGGATCATCTCAAAGGCCGCGGTCAGGTTGACTGCGACCATCTTATCCCACTCTTTACGGCTATATTCTTTCACATCCTGTACATTCAGACTGATCCCGGCACAGTTGATAAGGATATCAACACTGCCAAAGGCAGCGATGCATGAATCAACAACCCGTTTGCACTCACCATCTTGCGTGATATCGGATTCGATATAGAGGTAATCCACACCACAGTCCTCGACCAAGGACTTGGTCGAATCATCATCATAGAGGCTTGGCACCACTACATTCGCACCTGCCTTGGCTAATGCTGTGGAGAAAGCCTTTCCGAGCCCTCCGTTACCACCTGTGACGATGGCATTCTTATTCTTCAGTGAAAAAAGATCCATAGTAAAATCCTGTTCTCTCATCGCTGCTGTCCTTCTTTGATTCTTCTTATGAGTTTTGCAACAAAGGGGAGGGCATCCCCTTCGACCACTATATCCGAGATGCTGCAGATAGGGGCGTCTTTGTTTGTATTCACCGAAATGATATGAGGTATATCCTTGAGCCCTTCCACATGCTGCAGGGCCCCATGGATCCCCAGTGCGATATAGAGAGAGGGGCTGACCGTCTTTCCTGATTGGCCAACCTGAATCGCTCGTGGAACGATTCCCTTGTCCACCACTGCCCTTGATGCACTTACATGCCCGCCTAACAGGTCGGCAAGGTCCTGGAGACTCTCCATATCCGAGCATCCTGCCCCACCTGAGATAAGCACATCGCTTTCTCTGATATCATAGGGGATCTTCTTTTCTTTCGTTCCCATTACTTTTATGTTTCCATGTCTGTAATCAAGCCCTTCCAGCCCGATGTTCGTGCTCTGTACCGTATCGGTTCCCTGATAGGTGAATACACCGATACGGATGCTCATCATGACCGGTCCCTCACCTTTGATACGGATCCCTGCCATGATCTTCCCACTGTAGGCAGGACGTATCAGACTGATCTGTCCATCGTCGTTTGCGATAGCGGTCACATCAGCCACGAGCCCGGTCTCGAGGCGCATCGATACCGATGGAGCTATGCAGCGACCCATGGGGGTCGCAAGAAACAGGATCGCATCAAAGGAGTACCTTGTGTGCACTGAAGTAAACACATCACAGAGCCCCTTCTGGTCGAACGGCTGCAGGGTCCCATCCTCCAGGGTGAGCAGAACATCACATACCCCGTCAATGGCAGAAGCATCACTGTTTATCAGCAGTGCATAAGTTTCAACATGCTGATCGGGGTAGAGCTGCCTGACCGCCTCCAGGAGACTCAGTGATTCCTGTGCATATCCATCCTCTACGTATACCAGTACTTTTTTCATATCAGATAAATCCATTACTCTTGAGAAAGGTATAGATCACTTCAATCCCTTCATCATCTGACTTGACTACTTTCTTCCTACGAGTCATATGTTCCTTTGTGTGGGTACTGACTACTTGTGTGCGCGACCCGCTCAGACCAACTTCTGCAGGGTCAAAACCCAGCTGCTCGTTTGTCAGGATGTGCAGTCTCTCCGATACATCCAGATTCAGGTTCTTATAGCGCACATAGGGCAGGCGGTATGCGGATTCCCGAGTAAGACTCAAGAGAGCCGGCAGTGCAATCTCAAAGGTGGTATATGAGCTCTCTCCTTCTACCTCTACAACGGCTGAGGAGCAGGTAAAACGCTCTTCTTCTATGTGATGTATGAAGTTGAGATGGTCAAGGTCCAGACTTTGTGCTATTTGCGAAGGGACATGCGAGGTATCACCATCGATAGCGTGTGTCCCGCTCAGGATGCAGTCGTAGGGGATCTTCCTGATAACACTGCTCAGGAGCTTGCTTGTCACATAGGTATCACTGCCGGCAAACAGCTGGTCACTGATCAGGGTAGCGGAATCAAAGCCAAGCCTGAGGATATCCTCCAACTGCGGGATGACCGACCTGGGCGCCATGGTCACAACCTCGATGCATGTCTGTGGCTCTCTCTTTTTCATCGTGAGAGCAAAGCCCAATGCACGTGCATCATCGGGGTTTATCAGCATGGGGCTGTGTTCCCTCTCGATGGTGTGGGTCTCATAGTTATAGGTGAAATTATCCACATCGGGAACAAACTTCACTACACACACAATACGCATGCCGTGGTACTCCTCCTTGGCTGCTGTTCAGATGATCATATGCAGGGTCTCGAGATCATTGATCCACGATATACCCGAGCTATGCCCGGCAGGCATTACTCGGGTATCCATCCATGAACTACTCGATGTATTTCAACCCTTCTTCCTGTGGGAAGATCGTTCCGTAGTTCATGATCCCATTCGGATCAAAAGCCTCTTTGAGTTTCTCAAGCATGTAGTATGCTGATCCATGCTCATCTTTTGTCCACTCACTTCGATATTTACCGATACCGTGATGGTGACACATGGAGCCTCCCATCTTCAGGGTCTCCTCGACAATGATCCTCTGCAATGGGTGATGATAGATGATCAGTTCATCCTCAGGTTCACACAAGATCTTATAGTTGTAGACAAAGTACATATTGGTACCGTTCAAGTATGAATGGGATGAGTGCCCACCAAGCATGGTAAGGTCCTGTACGCGTGGGAATTCCTTGCGTATACGCTTGATCACATTATGGTAGATCTTGGGAATGGTCTCCCAATCTGCAGAGATCTCAGTGGTGAATCCGCTGTGTGAGTCATGATCGATCATACCAAGGAACTCATCGTCAATATCCTGTTGCGACCAGTTTAGCTGATTGAACCAGGTCTCTATCAGAGTGCTGTCGACTTGCTTGATGATCCCTTCATGATACTTCTTTACTGCATCCTCTATAGCGGTCACGGTAGCATCGACTATGCCTTTTGGACCTTCTGCCATGAACAGGAGTACACACTTGTTCTCATGAAAATGGTAGAAATGCTGTGCAGCATCTTCTTCCGAGTAGGTTCGTGCAACAGATGGTCTGAATCCGTTCACCATCACTTCACGAAGGACTTTGATACCAGAGGCAACATCTTTTACCAGATAGCCGAGGAACCTGTTGTTCTCAGGATAGTGTCTGAAGATCTTCACCGTCACTTCGGTGATGTAACACAGTGTCCCTTCGTTGCCGATGGCTATATGACGAATATCAGGTCCCCCTGCGCGGCGGGGGACATTCTTGATACGTGACACATGGCCATCGGGGAACACACACTCCAGTCCCACGACCATGTCTTCAATTCCGCCGTAAAGGGTCGATAACTGACCGATGCTGCGTGTTGCTACCAGACCACCATATTTTGCCACAGGTTTGGACTGCGGAGAGTGTCCGGTCGTGTATCCGACTCTTTGCAGTTCGTCTTCCAGTGTCTGCAGAGCGACACCAGCCTGCACCGTAGCCTGTGAGTTGTATGTATCGATCTTGATAATCTCATCAAGATGCAAGGCATCAATGACGATGGTGGTATCCTTCCAGTTCTCTAAGCCCCCTTCGGTGGCGGTTTTTCCTCCACGGGGAATGACGTTCACCCTGTTGGCATTGCAAAACATGAGAAGTTTTCGTACCTCTTCGGTATCTTTCGGATACACGATCGCTATGGGCGTGGGGACATTGAGCACCTTCCGTGCTTTTGCATACTTTTTATATCTGTCTGCTGCCGCATCGTATAGTGCATCCTTGTCTGTGTTGACCTGCTCTTCTGTAAGTATCGTTGATAGTTGTTTGATGAGTTCCTCTTTGACCAAGATAAGTACCTCCTAAGGAAGAATCCTTGAAGTTCGGATACCTGTCTGGTATGCGAACTCTCTTCTGTAGATTCCTTTACAGCTTAAGGGGTCAGGACGAAGAGGTCAAGGTTTTTGGAAAGATTTCTAAAATATGTCGGTATGGTTTGGTATAGATGGAAAGATTTCCAATATGCTATACAGAATCCCACTGTATATGGTAGAATAGAAATCTAATAGGGATGAGATTTATGATACGTATCGATTTTACTGTATTGAATACACGTGAGAGACAGATCCATCAACGACTGCAGGAGGCTTCTGCCTCCTTGCCGACGTTGCGTATCGCGGATGCAGCTGCGTTGTGTGGCTGCTCTGTTTCCAAGATCTCAAAATTCACCAAACGATTGGGGTTTGTCAGCTTCAGGCACTATGTGGAGTTTCTCTATGGGAAAGAGCCTGTGAGCGGTAGTCGTTCACAGGAGTTGTCCAGAGTACAGCAATTCATCAGCCAGTTCGATGAGAGCCTTGTTGAAGAGATGATAGCGCTCATAGACAAGCATACGAGGATCCTGCTCTTTGGCTACGGGCCATCGCTCTTGTGTGCCCAGTACATCGAGTATCGCCTGCGCACGTCTTGTCCCAAGGTAGTGATATCGGTCGTTGATGATCTGAGTGTTGCTACCATGACCGATACATCAACACTGCTGCTCATTTTCACCGTCACAGGTGCCTATAGGGATTTCAAGCCAACATATAACGCTGCTTCACGCAATGGTGCACAGGTGGTCATCGTTGCACAGAACTACAACATCTCCCTGATCGATCAGTGTGATAAGATCTTTTTTTTGACCGAGAATCCCAACCCTGAAGATATAGCGCCCTATGAGCAGTCAAGAACTCTCTTCTTTATCTTCATGGAAGAGGTGATCCAACGCATAGCTCGCAGTAGGGCGGAAACACTGCAAAGCGATACCAAAAAGATTAAGTCTGACTGACATGCTACACCTGTGGGGTATGTTGCGAGCAATCTGATAGACTGTTCTTACCCATAGATGGTAGATCCTCTGGGATAGAGATACCACAGGGCAGGTACCTGAGTAGAGGTGCAGAATCTGAGGTGGAGTATGAGAAGTACGCAGGAAACAGGACCGGTATGAGCCGAGCTGAAGGTGTGTCCCTGAGACGGTAGGGACCGTGATAGGACGGACTGGCAGCGGATATGGACCTTGCAGTGAAACGGGGTGAGATGCACCCGATCGAATCCTCTATCAGTAGGCTTCAGGAAAGGCTTGTCCCTCGGCAGAAAAGATGTCGTGCAGAAAACCAGCTTGTGGACCACCAGAGGGTGAGATGCACTGCAGGACATGGACTATCGGTTACCGCCTGATTATTTGCGAACTCTAAACGCGAAACGTAAGCATACCGTTGAACCGGGAGCATCAGTGATGGTCTTTCCTCGTTTCTCCTGCCGGAGTTGCAGCCTGCTCTGGGAGTGTGGGAGCGGGTCTGCCTGTCCTGCGATCTTATCCCGATCATCTGCTGTACGGGTATTCAGGACGGGGAATAGCCCTCTTCATCGCTACGTATGTTGATATCCCTTCTCCTGTCAGAGATGCTTCACGAAGCGGCGGTCAAAACGCCAGACTGTGATGCTGCATTTTCTTGGGTGATCGGTCTAAGCTCCTCAAGGGAAGAATGCTCATGTGCGGGGTATTCTCTCTGTCAGAATTTCAGGTTCGAATGGTTATTATGCTAAACGCTACAGAGGATATGGCCCATACAGTATTACTTCGCATGCTCAGCTGTTTACGTATCCAGGAATTTTGGATAGGTATATAACATGTTGTAATATATGCTTTTGATTTTCGATATACTATATAGAACCTGTATAATACTATTTATCTTTCGGGGCTTGATGTTCTGAAGATTAGGATTTATAATAGTATAGATAATTAGTGTACAAAATATAAAAAGGAGAAAGATTATGAAAAAGATAATGGTAACTAGCCTTTTGTTGATCGCAGTGGTTTTTGCACTGCCAGCAGGTGGCCAGCAGGAAGCAGATGAGAGCATGATCATACGGGTTGCTGAACAGGTTCCAAACCTGCTGACCATCGGTTCATGGGACGGTCAGGCGTTTTCGCTCAACGGATCCATCTACGACTATCTGGTAGAGGTTGATGCACATACGGGAGAACTCGTCCCTTCAATGGCAACTGGTTGGAATTCTCCAGATGGAATCGTGTGGACGTTTACACTGCGAAAGGGAATCACCTTTCACGACGGAAGTGATTTTACCGCAGAGGATGTCGTCTTTACGATCAAGAGGACACAGGATAAACAGCTTGGACACTTGAAAGCAGAAGATTTCAAGATCGTTGATCGTATCATAGCGGTTGATGACTACACAGTCGAAATCACATTGAATACGCCTAATCCAACCTTCGTATATCTGCTTACAGATTATAATATGGCAATGCTCTCCTCTGAGTATGACTATGCTTCCAAGGGAGAGACTAATCCCATGGGTTCAGGCCCATTTAAGCTTGAGCGACTCATCCCCAAGGAATCAGCAGTGCTCACAGCTTTTGATAATTACTGGAACGAAGGATATCCGATAGCAGATGAGCTTCATATCTATTTTGTTCCCGATATCGATGCAAGTGTTTCGCTGCTGGAGTCAGGGGAAGTGGATATCGTTACACAGATCAATCCAACTCTGAAGAACCGGTTGGAGGCACAGGATGGTTTCACTGTCGTTGCTCCCTACCAGGAATCAAGAATCGTTGCTATGCGAACCGATCAGGAGCCCTTTGATGATAATCGTGTGAGACTTGCACTGAAATACACTATGGATCCTGAGGTCCTTGCTCTGGCATCACAGGGGATCATCGGTGAGTCTGTGTTCTACAATGAAAATCCATTAGTGAACACCCTTGCGCAGCACAAGGAAATCCCTCACAGAGGAAGAGATATCGCTAAGGCCAAAGAGCTTCTGGCTCAGGCTGGTTATCCGAATGGTCTTACGGTAGATCTGTATTATCCTTCAGATCACCCCTATAGTTCTGAACTTGCTCAAACCATCAAGGAATTGGCAGCACCTGCGGGATTCGATCTGAAACTCAATGGTTCCCCAAGAGATATTTACCTTTCTCAGTACTGGCTCAATGGAACGATACAGCTTACAGGTTGGGGAGTTCGTGTGGATCCTACCATGCTGCTTAGACTTGCCTACTACTCAGGTGCTCCCTGGAATGAATCTCATCTGAGCAATCCTGAGGTCGATAGACTGATCGATGCGATCAGCTCTGAAGTTGATAACCAGAAACGGATGGAGTTCTATGCTGAACTGCAGGATGTGTTCTTCGAAGAAGGACCGATCATCAACATTCAGGTTCCATACCTCGTTGGTCTCAATGCTGCTTTATCAGATTACCGACAGCCCATTACCATGCTTCCACAGCTTGAGTATGCTTCAATTGAACAATAAGGGGAGACAAAGATGAGTTTCATGAAACGCTTTCTATCAAGATTGGGTTTCATGGCTCTCACGGTTGTCGCCATGTCCTTCCTGATCTTCTTGTTAGTGGAGATCATGCCGGGGGACGTGGCGCAGACTGTACTGGGGCAAGCAGCCACTGAAGAATCAGTGGCTGCCCTGAGAGAAACCATGAAACTGAATGACCCCTTGATGGTGCGCTACGGCAGGTGGGCAAGCGGGTATATCCAGGGAGATCTTGGCGAATCCCTCTACATGCGGGGTGTGCAGATCAATTCCATCTTCTGGAGAAGAGTCGGACATTCTATGCTGCTGGCTCTCAGTGCTCTGATATTCTACGTTCCTCTTTCGATCTTCCTGGGGGTATTAGCCGGAGTCAGGGCTGGGAAGTTCTCTGATTCGGTTATCTCGTTCTTGGGGTTGGCCACCATGGCGTTGCCTGAATTTGTTTCAGGGATACTGCTTATAACAGTCTTTTCCGTGAATCTGAATCTTTTGCCTCTCACAAGCGTCATACCCATAGGGCAGACTCTGTGGCAGAATCTTGAGATTCTGGTATTGCCTGCATGTTCGATCACCTTTGTGATGTTCGGGTATGTGTCCCGTATGCAGAGATCTTCCATGATCGGAGTCATGAATTCAGATTATGTGAGAGCGGCGATTCTTAAAGGCATGCCTAAACGGTATGTGATCTTCAGACATGCCCTTAAGAATGCGTTATTGCCGACGATAACTATTATTGGTATGAATATGGGTTGGCTGTTCGGAGGACTCATAGTGGTTGAGACTCTTTTCGGGTTTCCCGGGCTGGGGTCACTTACCATGACCGCGATCAAGACTCGTGATATACCGCTCATTGAGGCCTGTGTACTTTTTATCACGATCATCTTTGTGTTCTCTACGTTTATTACAGATATGATGTACTCATTTCTCAATCCGAAGATCAGGTTTAAGAGGGAGGACCTATGAACACATTCTATCTGCAGCTTAAGAAGAGTCCTCTGGCTATCATCGGACTTTCGATCCTCTTGTTATGGATCTTTGCCGCTCTATTCGGACCCTCACTAGTCTCATACACCTACACTGAGATGGATATGCATAATCAGTTGGTATCTCCGGGTGAGCAGGGTCACCTGCTCGGGACCGATGCGCTTGGAAGAGATGTGTTTTCCAGGATCATATACGGAAGTAGAACGATCCTTACCGTCGCTTTGCTCACAAGTCTCCTCTCGTCGTTTGCGGGGATCATTATCGGGTTCATCGCTGGGTATTTCGGGGGGCTCGTCGATACGTTCTTTCTTAGGATCATGGATATTCTTATGGCCATACCACCACTTGTCCTATCCATGGTGGTCCTTGGTATTTTGGGGAATTCGACGATTTTGAGCCTTACCATCATCGTCTCCATAGCCTACACCCCGGCCACAGCACGAGTTGCTCGAGGCGCTTTACTCACGTGCAAGAACACCGAGTATGTGGATGCAGCAAGAATACGAGGTGAATCTAACATCTTCATCATGTTCGTTGAGATCCTGCCTAATACGATAGGTCCAGTGATCGTTGAGATAACCGCACGGTTTGCATACTCGATCATGATGATAGCATCTCTGGGTTTCCTTGGAGTCGGCTTACAACCTCCGACTCCTGACTGGGGAATGATGGTGATCGAGAATAAGTCGATTATACGAAGTGCTCCCTGGACGGTTGTGTATCCTTCACTTGCAATTGCCTCTCTGGTCATTGCGATATCTCTGTTTTCTGATTTTCTCAGCAAGGTGATGATCAATGAAAACTGAAAATGTATTAGAAATCAAAGAATTGAATGTTCACTATACCACACTCACGACTACCGTGGTGGCACTCAAAGACGTTTCCCTGCACGTAGGTCCGAAAGAGGCCCTTGGAATCATAGGGGAGTCTGGTTGTGGGAAAAGTACTCTTTCCTATGCGATCATGGATTATCTTCCGCTCAATGGAGCAAGTACCGGACAGATCTTGTTCAAGGGAGAAGACTTGCTTGCTCTCAGTAATAAGGAGATGCAGAAGTTTCGCGGAAACAGGATCGCCATGGTGTATCAGAATCCCTATTCAAGCTTGAACCCTTCTTTGACCATAGGATTTCAGCTTGAAGAAGTGACGATGTTCCACAGGGGCTTTACTCGTGAGAAGGCAAGAGAGACGGCGATCGAAACATTGATCGACCTTCACCTGGGTGATGCTGTGGGGATCGTAAAGCGGTATCCTCATCAGATAAGCGGTGGTATGCAGCAGAGGATATGTATAGCTATGGCACTGCTGTGCAGGCCTGATCTCATGATCCTTGATGAGCCGACGACGGCCCTTGACGTAACTACTGAAGCTGTGATTCTCGACCTGATTCTGGAACTGAAAGAGAAGTATGATATGTCTATGATCTATATCTCTCATGATATCGGGGTAGTGAATAAGGTATCCGATAGGATTGCCATCATGTACCGGGGCGAGGTCGTTGAGACAGGGGATAAAAAAGCTATTTTCGATGATCCACAACACCCCTACACCCGGGCCCTGATCAACTGTATTCCCCGATCGGGAGTAGTCAAAGAGCATGTGAAACTCAATACCATACCGGGCTATGTGACACGAAGGAGTGCTGAGGAGTCCGGGTGTCCGTTTGTTGCCCGCTGTGAACAAAAGAATTCAACGTGTGAAGAGCAGTATGGGATGAAAGAATGGGCAGAAAACCATTATACAGCCTGTGACAGAGCGTATGCAACAGATGTACCAGCTAAAAAACTGCAGGTAGATGAGGGGAGTATCCCTGATACCGGAGATGCGGAGCATAAGAATGTGCTTGAACTTGATAATGTATACCGCTACTTTGGGCACGCAGGTAAGCGAGTTCGAGCAGTCGATGGTATAAATCTTACGATGGAACGGAACTCTGTCCTTGGGGTAGTTGGGGAATCAGGATGTGGCAAAAGCACTATGGGGCACACCGTGACGGGGCTCTATCCTCCTACAAAAGGACGAATACTCTTCGACGGAACAGATATCTCTGTTTCATGGAGGAAAAGATCACCGGATGTGCTGAAAAATCTTCAGTTGATATTTCAGAATCCCGGACGGTCTCTCAACCCATCCTTTACCCTTGAGCAGATTATCGGAAGACCGATGAAGAAGCTGCTTGGGATCGAATCAAAACAAGAACGTCGTAAATTGATCATCGATATTCTGAAGAAAGTCGACCTGGGTGAAGAATATATTTCCAGAAAACCTAAACAGCTTTCTGGAGGAGAGATGCAGCGGGCTGCAGTAGCTCGAGCATTTTCTATTTCACCGAATCTGCTTGTATGTGATGAGCCGACCTCTGCTTTGGATGCCTCTGTTCAGGCCTCTGTGCTGAATCTACTGGTGGACCTGCAAAAAGAAAGCGGTGCATCCTATATGTTCATCTCACATGATCTGAATGTGATTAATTATCTCAGCGATCAGATCATGGTGATGTATTTGGGACGTATCTGCGAATATGGTACGAAAAACGAGGTGGTGGGTTCTCCGCATCACCCCTATACTGAGGCGCTTCTATCAGCAGTTCCAGATGTTGATCCGACGAAAACTCGCGGGACCATACGCCTGAAAGGTGCACCACCCAATCCGACTCAAAAGATCGTCGGCTGCCCGTTTTCCGGAAGATGCCACCGCAAGATCGGAAAGATCTGTGATACGACACCACCTCCAAAAGTGGATATATCAGAGACGCACTATGTGTACTGCCATCTTCCACCGCATGAGATGGATATCATCGCCACGAAAAAGGGCATGTAAGAAATACCAGAGCACCCCCTGCGGTCCTCTGTATGATTGCTTCATCACTGGCACACCGCCCAACAGATCTATCTGTCAGGCGGTGTGATATCATCCTGTTTCTTTGCGATGTTCGTATTCCTGATACGGACAATGTCTTTTCCCGAAACTTCCGGGTGATATGAATCTCTCTCTCCTTGATAGGATGATCAGCGTTCTTTCTGTATCCAACTCCTGATTTCTGAAGCTGTTCCGTACCCTCTATCATATCTTGTCAGCACATGCTGCATAGTCTCATTGAATAGTGAAACCATTTTTGTGTAGTAAGGATTCTTTCTTAAACAGAGTTGCAGCCAAATGATCAGTGTCCTTGTTTCACTATCACGTAGTATCTATCTTCTGGTAGCATCAAGTATACGATACTGAAAGAACATGGCGTATTTGCATATTAGATGGAGCGATACCACTCTGTATCCGCAATATAATCTAGTAGCCACATCTGATGAATCACGAACAGATCTGCTGCTTCAAGATGGAACAGCGTATCTGTGTATCGATCTGTCATTCGAAGCAATTCGCCCTCAAGTTCTGTATCAGATACGAGAAAACGATCCCGTTCCGGTTTTGATATCCACTCAGAACTGTGTGGTATATGCAGAAGTAGGGGACTGCTGATCATAGTGATAAACTCAACTCTTCCCGTGATCTCTTTTCTCACTTCTGGAACATATGCTTCACTCCTGTTCAGTATCTATAGTGTGAAAAACTACTTGAGTACATCAGATGGTAATGATCTCCTGTCAATGAGGATATGGTACCATCCCTGTCGTATCAATGCCATACTGCCAAAACAGAATGCTCTGGCTATCAGTGTGAGAAGGATCTGGTAGGATGAATTGGTCTTTGATCGAACCTGATACGAAGACTGCTCTGGTGCATTATCGAAAGAGAGACCGGGTGGAGAAGCAGTTCGACATGTTGAAGCATATGATCGATGAGAGAAGACTGCGGACCAACGGTCCGACAGCTCATGAATCGATCGTCTTCATACGATTCCTTTCACTCATCATCACAGAATACGTAAGAACAGTCTTGAAGGATACACCGATCAAGGAGAAGAAGGAATCTGCAAAGAGATGGATCACCAGGTATACAGTGGCTGAGGTATTTGACAGACTTGAATCCTATACTGAAGTCTCATTCAAGGGACGATACAAACCCATTCGACCTACGAAGACAAAGGCCCAAAGAGAGATATTCAAGATCTTCGAACTAGACCAATGATCGCCTAGCTGTAATTGTTCGAGATTTCAGGGTGATATCTCATGAGTTATAGGACAAATGAAGAATGTACGATACACATTGTTTCCCTTTGACCAACTGGCTACGTACTTTTGGCATGAACACCTCCTGCATCAGATAACTATTAAATGATACAGAATGAGAAATGTAATACCATAGTACATCGATACGTCTGTATGGTTGTGTAGCATATTATTACATTGAGAATGCAGGTTTCAAAGAGATTAACTTAGCTTTTTACTAGCGTAACAGTGATTTTAGGGTATACTGGTGTTAGACTGTATTCGTTATTAGTGTAATCTGACAGGTGAGACCGTACATCATGTACGGTTTCTTCTACCGTAATGTGATTACGTAGTCATTTATTGAAAAGGAGCTTAAACTATGAATTATGGTAACTACTCAGGTACCCGCAAAAAGAATGCTTGAAAACTAGTGTAATTTTCAGCCATCTGGCCTCACGATTTCCAATATGAAGTCATGCACAGAAACTCTCAATTTGATTAATATTTCTCGTATATATAACGATTTACTGTTGTAATTAGTGGCCTAAAATGCTATAGTAACTCCTATAAGGAAAAGGAATTGTATGGCATCAAAAGGCTCTAGGAGACAGACAAAAGGACTGCCGAATCACCCTCAGATTGAGGGTGATTCGGTGACTATGGAGCAGTTGATTGCACTTGTTTCCAAGCTGTCAGATCAGATCACGGTGTTAACCGATACTATCACTGATCTCAAACAGACCGTTGTTGCAAAAGATAAGCGGATAGCTGAACTGGAAGCCCGGTTGAACAAAAACAGCGGAAACAGCAATAAGCCACCAAGTTCTGACTTTTTCAGTAAACCAAAACCCTCATCGATCAACCAAGGTAAAAAACGGAAAAAATCGTCTGGTGGACAGAAAGGCCATGCTGGTTCGACTATGAAGCTCAAAGATACTCCTGATGTCATCCGCCCCTGTCTTCCTGCTGACTGCATCGGTTGTGAGTGTGCTGGGCACTGTGGAAGTACTGTTCGAGAGTCCCGACAGGTTGTGGATATCTGCATCACGAGTGAACAGAGCCGATATGATCTGATTGAACGTGTCTGTCCCAAAAGCGGAAAAACACTGGCAGGGGTATTCCCTGAAGGGGTGAATGCCCCTCAGCAATACGGGAACAACCTGAAGGCTATGGTGGTCACCCTCTCCTCATTTGGGATGGTCAGTACCTCAAGGATCAGCGAGATGATGGGAGGACTTACCGGATTATCGATCAGTGACGGAACGATATGCAACATCCTTGCAGACTGTGCCAGACGCTGCACTGAGTTGCTCCCTGAATTGAAGAACAAGGTCAGATCCTCAGCTGTGGCCCATTTTGATGAGACCGGTATCAGGGTGGGGGGCAAGGTCCATTGGGCGCATACGGCTTCCACTGAACTGATAACTCTCATCAGTGCACATCAGAAACGGGGTGTAGCGGGTATCCTGGCAGGAGGAGTCCTCAAAGGGTATGAGGGCATTGCTGTTCATGATTGCTGGGGTCCTTACTATCATAAGGAGTTTGCTGGTATCCTGCATGCAGTATGCGGGGCACATATTGATCGGGAGCTGGAAGGGATCATACAGCATACGACTCAACGATGGCCGAGATCATTTAGGAGACTGCTGAAGAAGCTTTATGGTAGGAAGCGAAAGCTGTTAGCCCAGGGAATCGATCATGCGTCGCCAGAAGAGATCGCTGAAATCTTCGAAGAGTATGATCGCATCCTGAAAAAAGGGTTTTCTCGAAACCCCTATCCGAAATCTGAACAGGTGAAACGGGGACGACCGAAGAGAGGAAAGATTCTTAGTCTGTTAGAACGACTGAGAGATTTGAAAGATTCTGTCTTACGGTTCTTCACAGACTTCAGGGTTCCCTTCTCGAACAACATCGGAGAGAAGAGCTTCCGCTTGAGCAAACTGAAAATGAAAGTGGCAGGATCCTTTCGATCGGATTCGGGTGGATCAAATTTCTGTACGATCTTCTCGGTCATTGATACAGTCAGGAAACATGGTGGTAATCCATTCGAAGCCCTCTCAGCACTATTCACGAACTCATTTTCTCTAGATTTTCTCAGCTAGTCTCAGGGAAGGGACCTGAGTAGTTACGAATTATGAATCAAACAAACACCTGGTCAGATTCGCTGACCTCAAATATGCTCGAGCCGCATTCATCGATGCTCGAATCCCGGGAAGCCATCTGAAAGAGAACTACTGTATCGTAGGGAAGGGTGTCTCTCAGGATTCTAGACAACCGATACATATCCTTGAGACCGATGGTTTTCATCTTGGAGCAGCCGGACAACCACCGGGGATCCTTAACTCTCTCCATAGTCATCGTTCTGCCGAGATCTTCATGATCTACAAAGGGACTTTCAGGATCTACTGGGGAGCTGAGGGAGAGCATGAGGCATTTCTGGGTCCTGGTGATCTCATCACAGTGCCGGTCCATTGTTTCAGAGGTTTTGAGGTGGTTGGAGTCGAGAGCGGCTTCATGTTCGTCGTTCTTGGAGGAGACGATTGTGGAGGCGGGATCATCGTCCATCCATCAATCCTCTCAGAAGGGCAAAAATATGGCCTCTATCTGAAGAAAGACAATACTCTCGCAGATACGGTTATCGGTGACCCCATTCCAGAAGAGTCTGAACTCTTCACACCTTTGACTCCTGAAGAGGTCGCTGAGTATGACAACTTCACTGTAGAAGAGATGATGGAGCATGTATCATTGAAGAAAGACAGGACTGCCAGAGAGAGTCCTTTCACAGAGTCAGGTACATTCAACTGTTACCATATTTCTGGTCACCCTGATCATCCTGATGCGTTTGAGGTACAAAGCAGGGACGGTCTCTGTGTCTATGGATATGAGATACCCGAAGGGGGTTATGTCCCCATGCACAGGAGAGTCGAGAATCAGATTCTGGTAAACTTCTCAGGTGATGTGAAACTTACCTTCGACGATCCAGAGTTGATGCCGATAATTCTCGGACCTGGTGATACTTATGACCTTCCGAAAACTCTTGGGGTAGCGATAGAGGGTATACGAGAGACGGGATATATCTACTGTATGGTACATGGTG
>JAIPFY010000056.1 GCA_021736385.1 Spirochaetia bacterium
ATCTTAGATTTCAGCAAGCAGGTGATCCTGGAGATTACATATCAGTTAGACTACAGTAGGAGAATGCAACATGATAAAGAAAGACGTCGCTAGTAAGCGAGTCATTGCCGTGATAGCTGCGGCTTTATCTCTATTCCATCTATATACCGCATTGTTTGGTGTCTACACACCAATCTTGCAGGGGGGTATCCATCTATTTACTCTTCTTGCCCTATCGATGCTTATGTACACCGGAAAGAAATCTGGTGAGAAGGATGAGGAACATATATCACTGCTGAGGCTGTTCTTGTTCATCACAGTAGTAGTGATCGCATTGATCTTTCTCTTCTCGTTGAGTCCTGACGAGATATTGAAGAGGGGAGTCTTCGGACCCACCCGGTTTGAACAATGGATAGGACTATGTGTGCTGATCTTTGTTTTGGAAGGTACCAGAAGGACTGTTGGCTTACCTATCGTCATCGTTGCCCTGATATTCATCATCTACGCACTCTTCGGACGCTATATGCCATCAGCTATCGCACATAAAGGCTATTCGATCTGGCGATTGATAGATAATCTTTCGTGGACGACTCAGGGGATCTTCGGTATCCCCATAGCTGTATCATCGACGTTCGTCTTCATATTCATCCTCTTTGGAAGTATGCTCGATAAGCTGGGTGCTGGGAAGTTCTTCATAAATTTCGCCTATGCTCTTTCAGGCCACAGGCAAGGTGGTCCTGCACAGACCGCAGTTATCGCAAGCGGACTCATGGGGAGTATTTCAGGATCCTCAGTGAGTAATGTGGTCACCACAGGAGCCTTCACGATCCCTCTCATGAAGAAGACCGGGTATGATGCTGAATATGCCGGGGCCGTAGAGGCTGTAGCTTCTACAGGGGGGCAGATCATGCCTCCTGTCATGGGAGCCTCTGCCTTCGTCATGGCAGATATGCTTGGAGTACCCTATTATCAGGTCGCGCTCTCTGCGTTGATCCCTGCGCTGCTCTATTTTCTCTCAGTCAGCTTCATGGTGCGCTACCAAGCAAGCAAGAAGGGGCTCAAAGGGGTTCCGAAGGATCAGCTACCCTCTGCAAAGGCTGTGATGAGAGAGGGGTACTACGTAGCTATCCCGTTGATGGCTTTGATCTATTTCCTCTTCATTCGTATGTACTCACCGATGAGGGCTGGTGTCTTTACGATCATCATCCTCATTGTGGTCTCACTTCTCTGGATGTGGAAACGCGAACATAGGATCATATGGCGGGAGATCCTCGAAGCTCTCGTCTATGGTGCGAAGATCGCAGTACCTGTCGCTATGGCCTGTGCATCAGCAGGTATCGTCATCGGGATCGTGTCGTTGACAGGTCTAGGAGTCAGATTCACCCAGTTGATCATAAGCCTCTCAGGTGGGAATCTGTTTCCCGCTTTGATACTTACCATGATCGCCTGTTTGATTCTCGGGATGGGATTACCAACGACCGCTGCCTATATCATCACCTCAGTATTAGCAGTCCCTGCTCTTACCTCCATGGGTGTCGAACTGATGGCTGCTCATCTGTTCATCCTCTATTTTGCCATCATCTCATTCATCACACCACCTGTTGCCATCTCAGCCTTTGCAGCAGCCGGTGTCGCAGGGTCGGATAGCATGAGGACTGGGCTCAAAGCCTTCCGTCTCGGTATAGCAGGATTCATCGTTCCGTTCATGTTCGTATATGGTCCATCGCTCCTGCTCATAGGTTCCTGGTATCTGATCCTCATCAATTGTGTGAAGGCGATCTTAGGGGTCATGCTGTTAGCAGGTGCATTAGAGGGCTGGTTCTTCGATCGATCTCTTACAGTGATACTGCGTGTCATATTGGGAATGAGTGCGATCATGCTCATATTCCCAAGAATCTGGTCAGGTGCCGTAGGCGTGGGACTCTTGCTTATAGCGTTTATAATCAATAGAATGACTGCTGAAACACTTAGTTAGAGAGGGAAAGTGGCAAAAGGAAAGTCAGAAACACTAATTGATGTTGCAAAATACGCAGGTGTATCTATCGCAACAGTCTCCAGATATCTAAATGGGGTGAAGGTACGCCCGGAACTTGCAGCTAAAGTTGCTGATGCAGTTGAGAAGTTCGACTACCGACTCAATCCTGCTGCTCGACTGATCAAAGGTCAGAAGAGCGGTACGATAGGGTTGATCCTTCCTGAACTGGATCATCCCTATTTTGCTGCATTGCTTGAAGGGGCAGCAGAACAGGCACGTGAATTCGGACAGAATATCCTTGTTGGCTCCTGCCATGGTAAGCATGAGGTGGAGGAGCAGACTATCGATCAGTTTGCGCATAACATCCTGGATGGTCTGATCTACACACCTGTTGCAAAGAGTGTGAATCTCATTGAGATCGAAGCTTTTCGAGAACTGCCGGTAGTCATCGCCGCAAGAGACCAAAGCGTCTATCCCCAGCTCCCCCATGTGTATCAGGACACTCATGGAGGAGGGTATCTTTCCACAAAGTACCTTCTCTCCCTGGGACATCGAAAGATCGCTTTCTTCGCCAGTTTTTGGGAGCCTGATTTCACTGAGAAGGAGATGCTCGAAATACTGAAGACTCCTGGAACAGGAGTCTATTCGAGTCTCAACAGATTTCGTGGCTATCTCGATGCTTTAGAAGAGTTTGGTGTAGAGTATGATCCAAGACTGGTAATCAAGTGCAGTTATGGTTTCGAAGATGGGAAGAGCTCTGCTAAACATCTGCTCTCAAGGATGATAACTTTTGACTCGATCGTCACTGCCTCTGATTATGTAGCTTGTGGGGTTATCGATACGTTGGAAGCGCAGGGGATATCAGTTCCCAATGATGTATCTGTCATGGGCTATGGGGACCTTGAATTGAGCAAGATGATCAAACCGCAATTATCTACCATCCATCAGAACATGTTCGAGATAGGCAAGCAATCTGTACGGTCTCTGTATGAGGTGATCCATGATCGAACGGCTGAAGATATCATGCTGGATGTAGAGCTTGTCGTTCGTGATTCTACGAGTAAGAAAGATACCTGATAGACTCACATGAAGCAGGCCTTTCGCCCTCCTGTGTGGGTATAAGGTTTTTTCAGGTCCCATACGCACTAGCGATAACAGAACTTCGCCCATAGTCCATATCCTTGAAGTGGTTCATATCACAGAGTTCACAGGCCTTTCTCCTCACAGCTCAGCGCATAGAATCCGTTCCCTCACGCATGGCCTTTGTCGTTCGATGTGTGAAAAAAACTGATGAGCTCTTCGCTTTTCCTTCTGAAGGCATCATGCAGCTGCTCTCATCTCTCCGATTCTTGAAAACAGCACCTATCTGTTCAGCTTCATCCTACGATCTCTTGCATCCTCTTCACGATCACCTTCAGCATGGAACGTATGCAGCTCGAGTCTCGTTCGGTAAGCCCGTTCTGTGCAGATCTCCGTGTGATCGATGGTTCAAGGGTCTATTGCGAACGAAACACTTTGCAGTTTTAATCAGTATAGTACATACTGATGAGCATGGAAGACAGCAGAAGCCGATATGAGGAGAGATCCATGGATCAGAATCGCATAGGGGAATGGGTGAGGTCCAGACGATACCGTCTGGTATGGGTCGGACTGTGTGTGCTGCTGTTTGTATCCAGCATGCTGATGATGGTATGTGACAGAGAGACCTATATCGGGATCCTCACCAGATGGTTCGCCACAGGAGGGGAGATCGAGCATCTGCGCAGGGCTCTGCTGCTGGTGAACTGGTATCTGTTCCTGCTTGCAGCCTTGAGTGCCGTAGTATTGCTGTATCCACCGCTCTCAGTCGATTGTGCGATCACAGAGTTCAGATCAATCGCTGCGGTATCACAGCGTGGGGAGTTTCTCAGCATCGGTATTCTCTGTCTCATCTATCTGGCAACTCGTCTGAGCCCTTCTGCCTATATGATGTTCTATATCGAAGATGGGGTGCTCGAGAGTATGACCGCTGTCCTGAGTATCGCAGCAGGAGTGATCTTCATACTTCTGGCGGGGAGACGCAGCGAGAGAGAGCTCAGAGGGTTCTTTATCCTGCTGGGGATCCTCTCACTGCTCTTCGGTTTTGAGGAGATCAGCTGGGGGCAGCGAATCTTCGGATGGGAGACCCCGGATGCATATGCAGCGATCAACTGCCAGAAAGAGACCACCCTGCATAATATTGCCAACCCCCTCTTCGTCGCGGCGTACCGGTTCTTCACCTTCGGGGGATTCCTCGTGTTCCTATCGATGAAGCCTCTCGCGAAGAGGCTTCGATCATGGAGAATAGGGATGTTCTTCTCCCGCTACTATGTGAAGCAGTCCTGCCTCTATGGGATCCTCTGGCTATGTATGTTCGCTACGACGGTCTTCGGACGCAACCGGACCGAGTTCACCGAACAGGTCGTCGCGGTCATGCTCTTCTTTCTGGCGCTCAGGGCCAGGTGGCCTGCTGTGAGAGATGGTCAAGAGCCGTACGTATCCTGATTTCCATCGATAGGACCTGCAGGATATGGATTGTTTCCCGGTCACACAGCATCTGGTGCTGCCCTGTAAGGGTAAGACTAGAACCCGAGATAGAGAAGATAGAACCCAATTAGCAGCAGCACCAGACCCATGCCGTACTTCAGCCCGGTGCTGAACCTGCCGTACCTGCTGCTGGTGATGAGGGTCCTGACGAACCCGATCGATGTCCCGGCAGCCACCACCAGGATGCTGTGGCCGATGGCATACATGAACAGCAGCAGTATCCCCCACAGCAGAGAACCGCTTCTGGCTACGATCGTCAGAAGAGCTACCAGGACCGGGGTGGCGCAGGGAGAGGAGAACAATCCCCCGAGCATACCGGTGATCACCGCTCCGGTATACCCTCGCTTTCGGTTCTTCTGTGTCAGATACGTCGAAGGGATGAAATCGTAGAGCTCCCAGACCTGCAGGGCCATCAGGACCATGAGGATCCCTAACACGATATACCACCAGGAACCGGCCCCCTGCATCAACCTGCCGAGCAGAGATGCTGCAGTCCCCAGTGCGGTGAAGGTGATCGCCATCCCTGCAGCGAATGCGACCGAGAGTCTGAACGAACGCCTTGTATCATGGATACCGGTCCCGCCGACATAGCCGATGACCAGCGGTACGCTGCTCAGTGAACAGGGAGTCACAGAGGTGAGGATCCCGGCGAACAGGGCAGCTGCCGGTGCGATCCAGAGATGCTGCTCCACTAGCTGGGAGATGTCAGTAAGCAGGGCCTCGATCATAATGAGAGACCCATCTCACCGAGTACCTGCAGGAGCATGGCTTCAGTCATACCTCCCTCATGTGTTGAGAGGGTATGGTCACCCCCCTCCTTATCGGTATACATGAGGATCTGCAGCTTCGAGGCTGCAGAAGGTGTATAGGGTCTGCCATCACTGTCGATGAGGAGCTGAGTCGGGATGACCCGAACCGGGTATGCTGTGGCAAGATCGGGGTATTTCCCGACATCGACAAAACGGATGATCGCCTTTCCCTGCAATCTGCTGTTGAGATCCTCAAGGACTGGAGCCATCTCCTTGCAGGGAATGCAGGTATCGGCACCGAAATCAATCAGGATGGGGATCTTGTAGCTCTTCAACCGTTCCAGATCGATCGGTGATTGCACATCTAAGGTAAAATCAGGGTTCATCGGTATACCGACTGCTCTCGTTGAGGTGTTCTCTTCACGTAGAGTAGCTTCCTGCTGCTGTTTCAGGACCCACAGTCCAGATACGATGACCACTATGAGTAATGATACGATGATTCGTATTCCGGTCTTCCGTGCGACTGTCATACTGACTCCTCTTTGGATCAGGTGGTACCCCGGAGTCTGAGCCCGGGTTGCCGTGCCGTTCTTTGCAGCGAGTCACACGATCAGGATCACTGCTCTGCAAGCCAACTCTTCACTCGTTGTTCGATGGCATCACGGATAAGACGAATCCCAGCCAGTTTCTGCTCATCGGTACCCTGGATGGCACTCGGGTCGGGGAATCCCCAGTGCATTCTCTTATGCGTACCCGGGAACATCGGACACCGTTCGGCACTGCTCTCATCACATACGGTTACCACATAATCGAACGGCTCATCCCGCTCTATGTATCCCATGGCAGGCTTGGCATACTGCCCATCCATGGAGATACCGATCTCCTTCATGGCTTCTACGACCAGAGGATTGAGTGCTCCTGCCTCGATGCCTGAACTGTGGACATCGAACCGGTCTGCAGCATAATGCCGTACGAACGCCTCACACATCTGGCTCCGAGCCGAGTTATGGATACACACGAACATGATTCTGGTCTCTTCCATACGAGGATCCTCCTGTCTATCGTTTGCAATGACCTGCATCGCAGTATGTGGTGCTGATTTCGATCTTCTGAGATCCTTCTGAAGCAGTCCTGTCTTGAGTCCTGGTGATCTCTGCACAATGCATCATATCGAATATGCAGGTCATCACGAGCGTGCAGGTGACCTGCGTCCCGTTCTTGTCCATGCTGATCACCCCGATACTGTTCAGCAGTGAGAGATGTTTCGATGCGGTCGGGTTGTTCAGATCCAATCTGGCTGCCAGTTCACAGACGCACCATGATCGGACTTTCAGCTCTTCGATCATGGCAAGCCGTACCGGATGCCCGAGAATACGGAATATCTTTGCTGTATGTTCGAATCGTTCCTGATCTTTCTGTTCCATATTCTATTAGTTGCACTAATTGGAAACTTTGTCAAGATTTTCTCTTGACATTGCTGTCAAAGTTTCCAATAATGGAAAAAACAAAAGTTTCCTATAATGGAAACATAAGGAGATAGCATATGGTGATCCAGATACTCGGGACCGGGTGCCCGAAATGCAGAGCCCTTGAGGCACATGCACGAGAAGCGATACAAAGTGCCGGGATCGATGCCACGATCGAGAAGGTGACAGAGCTTGATGCGATCATGGAGATGGGGGTCATGATGACCCCGGCTCTGGCGATCGACGGAGAGGTGAAGGTCGCAGGGAAAGTCCTCAATGCAACACAGATCCTCTCCTACATACAGGGAGGCAAATGATGAGTTGTGGATGTAACTGTGGATGTGGGCAGACTGTCACGCTGCTGTATGCCTGCTCCGGGGCAGCGAACACCGGGAATCTCGCAGATCAGGCAGCCAGAAAACTGGCCTCTGTCGGATTCGGATCGATGACCTGCCTTGCCGCAGTGGGTGCAGATCTCTCAGGATTCATCGCATCTGCCGAGGCTGCCGATAAGAACATCGTCATCGACGGCTGTCCTGTTGCCTGCGGAGCGAAGATCTTCACCGAGAAAGGCTTGAAGTTCGATCACTTCATCACCACAGATTTCGGGGTGAAGAAAGGATCGACTCCAATTACTCCTGAACTCATCGCAGATGTAGCGATCGGGATCTCACAGAAGGTGTGATCAGATGGCAGTGAAAGAATATACCCCGAACAAGAGGCTGCTTATCGTCATTGGCGTGTTCCTGGCGATCTTCTTCATTCCCTTCACCAACCCGAGGGTCGCCTCAGCCATTCAGGAAGCCTTCCTCATGCTCTCTGAGTATGCCCATGAGCATGTGCTCCTGTGTGTGGTCCCAGCGATGTTCATCGCAGGTGCCATCGTCGTGTTCCTCAATCAGCAGGCCGTGATGAAGTATCTGGGACCGAAAGCCAACAAGCTGGTAGCCTACTCGGTAGCTTCGGTATCAGGGGCGATCCTTGCAGTCTGTTCCTGTACGGTCCTACCGCTGTTCAAAGGTATCTATAAGAAGGGAGCAGGCCTGGGGCCTGCAACAGCCTTCCTCTATTCAGGACCTGCGGTGAACATCCTTGCCATAGTGCTCTCCTACAAGGTCTTCGGCTGGAAGCTCGGGGCAACCCGTATGGTCGTCTCGATCGTGTTCGCCTTCATCATCGGACTCACGATGCAGATGATCTTCCGAAAGGAAGACGAAGAGCGTCTGGCAGATGAACGGCTCTTCCAGAACATCGGTGGGCCCGAGGCCCGATCTCTGGGTCAGATGATCCTCTTCATGACCTCCATGATCGGTATCCTGGTCTTCATCAACTGGGCGCCCTCAAGCGGTGCCAGCGCTGTGTGGGACAGTATCTACCAGTTGAAGTACTGGATCTCAGGTGGGTTTGGTGTGCTGCTGCTCTATGCGCTCATTCGCTGGTTCACCAGAAGTGACCTTGCTCAGTGGGGAGGTGCGACCCGTGACTTTGCTCTGCAGATCCTTCCACTGCTCTTCGGAGGCGTCCTGGTAGCAGGGTTCCTGCTCGGTCGACCCGGACATGAGGCGTTGATCCCGACACAATGGGTAGCATCACTGGTAGGTGGGAACTCCCTCTTTGCCAACTTCTTCGCATCCATCTCAGGGGCCTTCATGTATTTCGCTACCCTCACTGAAATACCTATCGTACAGGGACTGCTCGGTGCAGGGATGGGGCAGGGACCTGCACTGGCCCTGCTGCTGGCAGGACCATCGTTATCACTGCCGTCCATGCTGGTCATCGGCGGTGAGTTGGGGCTCAAGAAGACATCGGTGTATGTACTTCTTGTCGTAGTACTATCGACATTGGCCGGATGGGTATTCGGATCCATCGTATAGGAGTGCATCACGCATGAAAGATACAAGAGACAGCATGCTGCTGACCCTGGGCTTCCTTGCTTTTCTCACCAACGGGGACAACTATGCAGCAGCGCCCCTGCTGCTGCAGATCTCACAGGATCTGGGGCTGGAGGTGTCACAGGCGGCTGTATCGGTTACCGCATACATGCTCTCCTTCGGTCTCTTTACCCTGATCTTCGGACCCCTGTCTGACAGATACGGCAAAGTAGCGATCATCAGGCTGGCTGCATTCGGTACGGCGCTATTCAGCATTCTGGGGGGATTCGCATTCGATCTTACCAGTCTGATCGTGTTCAGGAGCTTCAATGGAGCCTTCGGTGCAGGTATCTTTCCCGTGACCATGGCTCTGGTCGGTCAATCATACGATGAGGGCGAACGTCAGGGTGCATTGGGGAAAGTCATGGGGCTGATGTTCCTGGGAGGAGCTATGGCCACAGCGCTCGGGGGCATCATATCGTATTTCGGTTCCTGGAGACTGGTCTATATCATCTACGGCATCGGTGAGTTGATCATTGCCGTGATCGTGCTGAAGACCCTCAAGAAGGATACTGCGGTCGTTGACCGATTGAATTTCATCACTGCCTATAAGACCCCGTTAACGAATAGACGCTTCATGCGACTGGTGACGGTGATCTTCTTCGTGGGCTTTACCGTATTCGGCAGTTTTACCTATTCAGGCAAGCTGCTGCAGTCTTTGACCGGGTATTCTGTGCTCACGGTCGGGTTGATCCTTTCGTTCTTCGGACTGGGCACCGTCTTCGGCGGCCGTATCGCACCACAGGCTAAACGTGTACTCAAACATGGGTTTCTGGTGACCGCAGGGATTCTGGGGTTCGTAGGATTATATGGGCTCTCTTCTCTGCAGAACGTCTATCTGATTGCTATTTCCCTCTTCGGTTTTGGTGTTGCCTTCATATTCCTGCAGACGACGCTTGTCTCGACTGCTCAGGCAAAGCTGCCTGCCATGCGTGGGACTGCGATGTCACTGGCCTCCTTCAACATGTTCGTCGGAGGGGCTGCAGGGACTGCAGTGAACGGCAGGATACTGACGAACTATGGAGCCACGTCCATCTTCTATTATGCATCGTTCATCCTGCTGATCGTCGCTCTGATCGCTGCGGTGTTCATTGCGAGGTTCGAGATGCGGCAGCGATCGATCCGTGTATGATCCCAGCCTCGATATAGAGGGATCATCGAGGCTGCTGTCAACAGGCACCTGCCTGTTGACACGATCTTCTCTGATGGCGCAGAGGTGTTGAAAGGATCCGTTCTGTTCTTGTGCGATCTGAAGAATCATGCCACACTGACTTTTTGAGGTGGAACGGTGCCGGGACACCCATGGTTGTCCCATACATATATTGAACCTAAGGATGACCTATGAATACGATTCTCTACATAGTGACGATACTCATGCTGATCCTCTCCTATCGCAGAGATGCCGGCCGGACGAAAAAGGCTTTGCAGAAGTCCTGGAACGCATTCAGTGCGATCCTGCCGCAGTTCCTGGTGGTGATATTGCTCGTCGGTGTCATGCTCACACTGATGGATGCAGATACGATCCTTGCGATCCTCGGTTCGGATTCCAGGTGGTTCGGAGTCCTGCTTGCTGCCGTTGTCGGTGCTGTCACCCTGATCCCCGGGTTCGTGGCATTTCCCACTGCCGCCATGCTGCTGCAGGGTGGGGCGGGGTACATGCAGATAGCCGCATTCATCTCCACCCTCATGATGGTCGGTATCATGACCCTCCCTGTAGAGATCTCCTATTTCGGGAAGCGCCTTGCCCTCTACCGCAACCTGATGGCCTTCGCATTCTCCTTCCTGGTCGCCTATGTGATCGGTCTCGTGGAGGCTCTGGTATGAAGACGATCGTGATCAGGTACCGTGTGCTGATCATCGTACTCCTTGCTGTGGGGATCTCCTCGATCTTCGATCCCCCCTTCGCACGATCTGTGACAAGTCTGACGTTCGCACAGCTGAAGGAGATGCTGCTGGTCATCCCGCCGATCTTCATCCTTCTGGGACTGCTGGATAGCTGGGTACCGAAAGAGGTCATGGTCAGGTACATGGGAGAAGGCTCAGGAGTGAAGGGTGTGGTCCTTGCCTTTCTGATCGGGTCAGCTGCAGCCGGACCTCTCTATGGGGCTTTTCCGGTAGCGGCGGTCTTCATGAAGAAGGGGGTGAAGTTCAGGAATATCCTGATCTTCATCGGCGCATGGTCTACGACCAAGATCCCCATGCTGCTCTTTGAGATCTCCTCACTGGGGGCACGATTCGCACTTACCCGCCTGCTTGTCGACATCCCCGGGATCATCATCATCGCTCATCTGCTCTCTCTGCTGATCAGCAAAGAGGATGTGCGTATCCTATACGAGCGTGCTGAGCTGAAGTGATTCGAAGCAATAGGAGTCCGTATCATGCGATCAGGGTCCGGTCGAGACCCCTGTGCATGAAGAAGCAGAAGGTAGAGGGAGCAGTATGGACAGCGATACCCTTGTGGTTTACTCTATAGGTAGAGACCTCCTTCTGCATGTGGTAGCCGCCTGTAGATTCAGGTGAGATCCCCCGGCAGGTACGGTGAATCCACGATGGGCAGACTAGGAGGTCTCGTTGCATGTGCTTCCTGCACATGGTCCCCACGCAGTCTATTCGAAATTGCAAATATCCGGATTGAAATCAACAAAGATACTATCTTTGTAGTCGATTCGGATAATCTTCATGCACTTCATTCTCAGGGTTCTGGTAAGTATCTGCGTGAGAAGCTGCATTATTCTTCAATATCCATAATTTTGATTTGAGGTGTAATAACCTCTCCATTAGTAAGATTCTGAACAATTACGTGATAAAAATTCAGGATTTGAGATTCATACTTTGTAATGAAATTCTTCCTATTGGAGAATTCTTTACTATAGTTAAGAACATAGTTTACTCTGATCTGTTTGATGTCTATATTTTTCTCTTTTACTATGTTTGTTATATCAATTTCTTTTTCCTCATATTCTGTAAAACTAAATGAATAATCCTTTATTCTGCCCTTGAATATTATGTCAAGAGTGATTTTGTCTCGTATTCCCCTGTACTTTTCAGGAGCACTCTTAGCACATTTCCCTTCAAGCTGTCTCTTTACAAAGTTTAGTTGGCTGGAAACTCTTTTTCCTTCTGGATTTTGGACAACCACAGACGCTACGATCATTTTACTGTATGCATTTGCAGCTATAGTCATATTAGATATAGCATTCTTGATCTTGAATTCAGAACTTAAGATATGTGGAGGTGTTATGAAAGTCTGTGTTTCTTTATCTATCCTTTCCTGCAAAGATGAATAGGCTTTCTTTTGAGTATCAACAACATAACCCAGGAGTTGGCTGAGTTTTAAGGCAATATCCCTCTCTTCCTGGATCCAACTCAGTACCGCATCTGAATAGTAAGGATCTTTGGTGTTTACAGTACCTTTGCCAAAACTACTGATTGCCTTGCTCCACGTATTACTAGTTTTATCATAATTTTTGACTCCTGAATCATCATAATCAAAAAATTCTGTGACCTCATACATTATGCGCCGCTGATCTTCATCGACAATATTGAATTCATTATCTTCCCAGAGAATTTTCCCCAATGTATTTACGTAGTGCCATGAAAAATGAAACAAATTGATATTTTTAGGAATTCTTACATCAATCGGGGAATACTTTGGGGAAGTAACAAACTGATTAGAAATTGTTACCAGTTTGTTGATTCCCAGTTCGTTAGCCAATTCCATATAACGTTCAACTTGCTCTTTTTTGATCGAATTATCATCACTTTTCATCTCAAATATTACAGCATCCTTTATCTTGCCTGAAGCTACTACTAGGAGCAGGCCGTCAACCCTATCAATCTTTTTCTCTCTATTACCCAGATATAATTTTAATTTTGGGAATTCTACTTCCGTATAAGCATGTAGAGTCCCAGCTCTAGACAAGCCAATTTCTCTGCTGAACATATCTTTGAACTCTTTCACCAGTACTAGAGTAGATAAGAAAACTGATGTTAAATTCATCTCGTTTCTTTGTGCTGATGCTTTATTTGTGGGAATCAAACGTGCTCTTTGCCCATTTACCGGGATAATAGGATTTTCAAGTTTTGTATCGCTAATACATTTTTGAAAATCTGAGAATTGTTTACCAATCAAATGATTCTTTATACTTGCCATGTGATTATCCTTTGTAAATTCTGAATGAGTAAAACCTAATATATAATATAGGGTAACTTTTACTGAGTATAATAGCATGTTTTTCCTAAGCAGTAAAACATTATTATTTTTTTAATAGAATATCTTCTTTTATAGAAAGCGCATACTTGGTCGGCACGCCCAACCCGGCACTATGAATATCTTAAATAGACGGTAATAGAACTCCCCTTGCCATCCTTCCCGTAAGATTCTTTGCATTAGGAGGGGGTTTGGTAAATTGGTATATCGTAGAGTTTGCCATAGTATTTGAGCTCAAGGAGCATGCAGTGCTCATTCACTATAAGAAATGATAGTCATCTCAACAGAAATATCGGCAATATCTATCGAGCATCTCAAGAATAGTTTCGTAGGAAAAGTATTGATGTATTATTGGCATTAAGCGAGACAAACCACTGAATTCAATACCTAATGAAAGATGTCTTGACCTCTTAGAGGTACCAGAAGGTTGATAACGTACATCTTTCCCTGTTCCTTGTTTACTAAGAATATGACCTCTTCTGAGGCAGGTGGGATGGGCAGAAGCCTTGAGGTACTCCAGCCCATCCCTGCGTGATCTGATGCGGGTACATCACGTGCTGCTGATCACCACCTTGCAGCAGTCATAATCCATGAGGGTGCTTTTCACAGCTATCTGTTCTTCTGGGATCCCTTCCACTGCCTCTATCATGGCACTCAGGGGATCAAGACACCAACCTCTGCAGGGATCAGCTCCACCGGCCTTCTTTGCCAGTGCACAGAGCATGCAGGAGGTTGCCGTTGCCTCGTACCCCTCTTCAGTCTGCTCGATCTGCCAGTTCGCACAACCGTAGAGCTCAGAGATGGTGGTGAACACCTGTTCGACCGAACCGATCCCGAGTCTTTTGATCATCATCGGGGCTGTAGTGCCCTGCTGTGCTTTTCTCCTCTGTACGACCTCCGCCAATACCCCCAGCTTCCCGTACGTGTTCACTGTCTCTGCCACCGAAGCTGCATAAGTCAGCTGCACGGTTGCCAATCTCTGTTCCATCTCCATCTTGTCTCCTCCTAGTCTGTTATAACGTTCGTTAAGTATATCTGTGAGAGAGAGACCTGATCATGCCTATGATCAGGTCTCTCTCATCTTCGCATCAGTTTCGGTCATGCAGGATCACGGAGATCTCTTCCCTGATCTCATCTTCAGAGAGAAAACGGTTCTTCACCACGATACTCTCGATCAGATGTTCGAGCAGATGGATAAGGGTCCGAACGATGATCTGGGGATCCTGGGTATGAGAGAGGTGAGGGGCAATGATCTGGTGGTGCCGCTCTGTGATGTTCTGTTCCCATACATCCATGATCTCCTTGAGTTCCTCATCGCCGTCAAAGGAGAGATAGACTTTGATCCCGAGACGATACACCTTCCGCTCATAGTCACTCAATCGATTGAGCTTGAAGACGAACTCGGTATAGAGGTCTATGATCTTCTCTGACTGCAACTGGGAGGACTGTCTGCTCAGCAGATCGAAATAGTCGATCTTGATGATCTCATCGAACAGTTCCTTCTTGTTCTTGAAATAGTAGTAGATCATCGGCAGTGAACAGTTCACCTCATTCGCTATCTGCCTGATGGTACTCCCATGGTACCCATTGGTATTGAAGTGATCGACCGCTACCTCTTTGATCCGTTCTCGCAGTTCTGATGGGGCCATGTGTATATCCTTTTATAAAACGTACGTTAGATTATAGAGGATAGCACCCACTGCTGCAAGAGCTGGTGCAGCAGAATCAGACATCTTTTTCCTGTTTTCTCTCTACAGATAGGACAGGGGGTGCATGAACGACATGCACCCCTGTTCTGGTCAGCTGTTCGGCAGCACCTCTATGACCTTGATCATATTGGTCTTCCCAGGCCTCCCGACCGGGACACCTGCTGTCAGTACGGCCTTCTGTCCGGTGGTGAGCATCTTGTTCTGCGTAAGATACTCATAGGCATAATCCTGCAGGGCATCTACAGAGGCAAGATGATCGATCAGTATAGGGGTGACACCCCAGGAGAGGGCCAGTCGCTGGACGGTAGCAAGGACTGGAGAGAAGGCAAGGATGGGGATACCGGGTCTGAACTTGGAGATCAGACGGGCGGTACCTCCTGAGTGGGTGAAACATGCTATATAGGAGGCACCGATGGCAAGGGCAAGCTCGCGTGCAGCGATACCCACGGCTTCGGTGGTGCTGGTGTGGCTCTTGAGCTCCACATGTTCCCAGTTGAGCCGCTGGTCGAGGACCAGACGCTGGAACTCGAGACTCTGCTCGGTGTATTCAGCGATAGCTCTCATCTGCTTCACTGCTTCAAGGGGGTAGGCCCCTGCAGCAGTCTCTCCTGAGAGCATGACGGCACTGGTCCCATCGAGTACCGCATTGGCTACATCATTGGTCTCTGCTCTGGTTGGCCTGGGGTTCTGCATCATGGATTCGAGCATCTGTGTGGCGGTGATCACCGGTACACCTGCTGAGAGGCAGGCTCTGATCAGGGACTTCTGGATCAGAGGCACCTTCTCAGGTGCCACCTCCACCCCCAGATCCCCGCGTGCGACCATGATGACACTGCTCTGGGCGATGATACCCTCGATCTCCGTGACCGCCTCAGGTTTTTCGATCTTGGAGATGATGGGGATCTCCCGTCCGAAGGTACTGATCATGAACTTTCTCAAGGCTGCAGTGTCATCTGCCCTCCTGACAAAGGAGAGAGCCACATAATCAAGATCGTTCTCGAAGGCGAAGGCCAGATCCACCTTATCCTTCTCGGTAAAGGAACTCAGGTGTTTGAGCGGTACATCGGGGAGGTTCACCCCTTTTCTGGGTTTGATGAGGCCCCCTTCGGCTGCCACACAGGTGATCTCGTGGCCACGTATGCTCTCGGCCTCCAGAGCTATGAGCCCGTCATCGATGAGGATGCGGCAGCCTGGTGATATCTCATCATGCAGATAGGGGTAATCGATACTGATCTTCTCTCTGGTCCCGACACACGGGTCGGTGGTGATCACCAGCGTATCACCGCGCTCGATCCTGAAGGAATCCTCCTCCAGAGACCCTATGCGGATCTTGGGACCCTGCAGATCCTGAAAGACAGCGACCGGTATTCCCAGCTCCTTGGAGGCAGCTCTGATACGGTCATACCGTACCTGCTGTTCTTCTGCTGCCCCATGACTGAAGTTGAGCCTGAGTACTCGGGCTCCCCCTTCTATGATGGCATGTATCATCTCATAAGATTCTGAAGCAGGTCCGATAGTCGCTACAAGCTTCGTATAGGTACTTTTTATCCTCATGCATGGCCCTCCCGGTATGCGTTCGATACTCTATCATACTGCAGGAGAGCAGGCAGAGCAACTGCATAAGGAGATGAAGGCAGTCTTCAGGCTATGATAAACACAGTGGGAGAGGGCAGAAGGGATGTGCGACAGCAGTCTCTTCCCTGTGAAGACCACAGAGAAGAGACTGCCGGAGTCACGTCCCTGCAGGAAAAGAGCATACCCGCACCTCAGGAGGTGCTCATCATCCTCATGCCTGAAAGAAGACCATGCACATGGGTCTACCGATGGGGATCTCGGTCCCTGCTGGTACCAGATCACCTGAGAGCTGATCAAGGTAGAAGACCGTGACGGCATTCGAAGCACTGTTGGCACAGAAGAGGAAGGTGTCACTCGGGTCTATGATGAAGTTCCGTGGCGTGCTGCCCTCACAGGGACTGCAGCCCAGAAGATTGAGCCTCCCATCCTCTGCATCTATGGCATACCTGGTGATACTGTCATGACCGCGGTTGGAGCAGTAGAGATACTTCCCATCTGCCGAGATGCGGATCTCTGCAGTCTTTGAGAAGCCCTTGAAGGACTCAGGGAGGGTCGCATAGCTCTCGATAAGCTGCGTAACCATAGGGTGTTTCCATCTATGTTGTGTCACATAGGACGAATAGTCACAAAACGTGTCACCCTCACAGGCAACCTGAATAGGTTCGATTTCAGATCCTGTATTCACAGGAATCGTAGAAGAGTTCATACTGGCAGATCGATACTGCATGATGACTCTTCTACGATTCTCTATATGGGAGCTATAACTGATATATATAGGGGTTATCAGGAACAGTATCTACGTCACTTTCCGGACAAGCCATTCTGTACGTGACATTCTCCTGCAACTCTGTGTATGCGGGATACGCAATTTGTTCATTATCTGTATTCCATATTTGTACATTTTCATGAGGTATTGCATATAACCCATCAGCTTCAACAGAAAAATCACAATAGTAATAGGTGACTTCTTCAACCGTTGTTGAAGTCCATTCCGATACAGGGTTGTCGCCTACAAGTTGATAATCCAAGTTGAAACTATCTGCCAGAAACTCAAACAGGTTCTGACTTTCAGGAGCGCCTAAGTCAGTAAATGTGAATCCTTCGGTGGCTTCACTCGTCACGGTTGCTGCCTGAAAGCTACCAGGATCCCATGCATTTGCAGTTAGATTACCAAGATATGTATTTTCACCTACCATATAGTAGATATCGTTGAAAGGATACCCAGAATCGGTATCTCGACTGTAAGAGGCCGTATCAAGTGTAGTGTCCATAGCAAGTAAATCCTGTATGGTAACTTCATCAATACTCTTCCCACTGATCGTACGATCTTCAGTAGATTGATAACTTCCCGCCGGGACTGTGTATGGATCTACAAAACCAAACACTATATCCGTTCCACCCCGAAAATACCCAGTTGCAACTCCCATATCATAGTCCAAGATCATCGCTTCATCTGCTTCATTTCCAGAAGGAATAATCCATCCATAATAAATGTGTGATTCACCGGTAATAGTGTATGATGAACTATCAGAACCTTGGACTATTCTTCCTCCTTCCACTTCGGTCAGGGCGTACAGATTTCGATCTGTATCTGAATCAGAAAAATAGTCTAGTATCAGGTACTGATTATAATCGAAAGTCTCATCATTATGGAAAACGATTTGTATAAGACCATTCGTATCACCAAGATCATACACTATTTCGATCGTTTCGTTTGTTGTGTCATATGTTATCTGACCGTCATACGATTGTCCAAATATACTTGTAGAAATTGTACTGATCGAATCATCGGTTCCAGTATGTTCTTCTAGGTACCTAAGTTGAGGAAGAAGCATTTGTCCATAAGTCATAGAAGTAAGGTCATCTTCTTCGGGGATTAATGCCCGACTTTTCGTCTCCGGAATAGAAAAGACAGGGATATAAGATAACGATAATACTGAGCCATCTTGGTCGTTTCCAGATAGATCTGATAAAAAACCTTGAAGAAGATCACAACTGACAAAGAATGATAATGCGAGAATAAGAAGTAGTATAGATAAGATCGATGAGTAACTAATGTGTTTCATAAACACCTCCACGGGTTAGGGGTCGTACATTTGGAAAACATGGACTTCATTACTCATATTCAGCTATGGTAACACACAATATAATATTAAGAAAGAACTCCTTGCTAGGTATGATGTACCAACCGAGAAGAATATCTATGCATGTACATAGTGACTTCAGGCATTTCTTGAAGACGGAGATACCAGTATCTTTCGATTTGAGATAGTACGATGTGTGAAAATAGATGGCTTCTTATCTGTTTGATTCCAAAGAACCTCATCACCTGAATGAGTTCGTAGTTACGTATGAGTCAGTTCCGATGCCTCATATACGTAGATAATGGAAGAGTCTGCACTGGCTCGACTTATTGCCCTGCACCATGCAGTCTCTGTCTCTTCCTGTGGTACCGGTCCCTGCCATCTTCCTCATCGGGATCGGCCGATGTTCGTATCTATCAGGGAGAGGGCAGAAGGGATCTGCGACAGCAGTCTCTTCCCTGTGAAGACCACAGGGAAGAGACTGCCGGAGTCACGTTCCTGCAGGAAAAGAGCATACTCGCACCTCAGGAGGTGCTCATCATCCTCATGCCTGAAAGAAGACCATGCACATGGGCTCTCCGATGGGGATCTCGGTTCCTGCTGGTACCAGATCACCTGAGAGCTGATCGAGGTAGAAGACCGTGACGGCATTCGAAGCACTGTTGGCACAGAAGAGGAAGGTGTCACTCGGGTCTATGATGAAGTTCCGTGGCGTGCTGCCCTCACAGGGACTGCAGCCCAGAAGATTGAGCCTCCCATCC
>JAIPFY010000057.1 GCA_021736385.1 Spirochaetia bacterium
TCTATTTGGATATATATCTACACAACACTCCATGCTCTGTTCGCCATAGGGATGGGTATCATGGCCTATATCGTCCCCTCCTATCAGTTCACCGGACTGCTGCAGACTTCATCGGTGATGCACCCGATCGGCCTGTATGCCAATCGCAGCATCGCCATAGCACTGGCCTCCCTCGTCGCGGTGGTATACGGCATCAGGACCCGAAGACCCTACCAGATCTCAGCGATCATGCTGATCATGCTGCTGGTCGATGCATCCGACCTGATCCTGCTGTGGGTCCGAGGCGATGCAAGTCTCATCACTGCAGCAGTGTATGCGGTGCTGTTCCTGATCCCTGAGACGATCTCCCTGTTCTACCTCTACAACAAGTTCAGACCCTACCGGAGACGGACTGATACCGGCGGAGACTACCCCGTATCCTAGAACTCTTTTCCTGCTGAACATATATTTTTCTCTCACTTCGTAGTAAGATACTAATAGAGGTGGAGGACAGACAATGGGAAGACATATTGTCTGCTTGATTGACCACACCGTGCTATTGGGTTCGACAGCATGGCAGCAGATGCCTTGGAACACCCTCAGCAGAAGAAAGCATCTACGCAACGATGTGCTCATAGTGATTCCGGATTTCATCAAGCTGCATCTGCAGCACTATCTCAAGCAGGAAGGGATAGATCAGTATACCCCGCTGATCGAGCATGCCCTGAGTCTTATCCCCCACTACAATACCGTCGAGACCTTCCGTATCGACAGGAATCTGAATGTCTCCGTGACCATGCTCAAATCAGCACAGACGATACAGGATGTACCCTTCGAGCAGAAGATGCTGAAGACCCTGAGCTTGCTCAAGAGCTATCGCCGCATGCAGAAGGTGCTGCTCTGGACGCAGGATGAGGAACTCTGCACACTCGCGATCGCTGAAGGCTATCAGGCAGTCCTGATCGACAGGGAGCTCAGAGAACCTCAGCAGTCCTTTCACATCCATGATTTCAGAAGACAGGAGTATCAAAGACGTACACCGAAAGCCCCGATGCTGGTGAAGATAGAACCGCTCGGAGCGCAGGTCCTGCAGCTGAACCATACCGAGGTGCTCAGCCATGAACATCTGCAGAAGCTGCTGGATTCAGTCATGAAGATCTATCCCATAGAATCCATGTTCAGGATCCCACGTCCGAGTCATACCCCCGGCAGGGTCTTCTATGCCATGAGCAAGAAGACCATCGACCACATCCTGCATCATTCCAATGCTGCAGTACTCTCCATGCTCAATCTCATCTACAGGAACTGGACCCATGATATGGCACAGTGGATCCGGGAGATGAGCCGAAGGGTGCAGAAGGAACTGCAGTACCGGAAGTGTATCATCATACTCGAGTATATCAGCAGTATGCCGGTAAGCGACATGTTCTTCACCATCACCGTCGACAGGGGCTTTGCCATCATCCCTGAGACCCAAGGAATCTCACAGGACATACCACCCCCGAGGCTGCCGGTCATCACACGACAGATGTGCGCACAGATCGAGAAGATATCATCTGAGGATTTTCTCAGGGTCTGGGGGATCGAACCGATCTCAGGCTCGTTCGTATCGCCATCGTTCAGGGCGCAGCAGGGTGATCCGAACGAGGATCGAAGCAGTTTTCTCCTCATCCAGTCCACACCACAGATGCTCAAGTACCGGTGCAGGTCCCTGCAGCAGGGTTATATCGCAGAGATCCCCTTCCGGGTCTCCTATCACGGAGAAGAGCCGGTACGCACGACTGCCATCCATTATCGCTATGAAGGTTCCACCTGTGATAGCATCACAGACATGACCGTCCTTGAAGTTACATGCAGTACAGTCAGCATGGACAGCCTGCTGACCGAGAGGATCAGCAGACAGCTGCACCTATGTATCTAACAGACGATCTTTCGGTCTTCGGTACGGCGGAAACACGACCCGAACCAGCTGCCAGATCAACAGCAGCAGCGTGACCGGGATGATACTCAACAGCAGCAGCAGCTCCCCCGAGAGTGTGCTTCCCGGGGCAGGGGTGCCCTTCAGCCGCTCCTGCAGGGCACCCAGGGAGTTCCCGTAGGCATTCCCCAGCATGATGATCCGTATGAAGGCAAGGATAGCGACAGCCTGCTCCCTTCCATAGCTCTCAAGGAGCACTGCGGTGCTCTCCGGTGAAGGGTTCCCCTCCGTCTGCGCATAGTGCTCGGCATAGAGGATCGCCTTCTGCTGTGAGTCGGGGACATCAGCGAACTCACCGCTGAGCATGCACCTGATCTCCTGCGCACTCATGCCGCTCTCGAGCGCCATCCGGGTATGGGCATAGCTGCACATTTTGCAGCCGTTGACCTGAGTGACAGCCAGCATGATCCGCTCTATGAACCGCTTGTCCAGGATCCCGCTCCTGTGGGCTCTTCTCATATCACCCATATGCTCGAGAGCCTCACGGTAATATCTGCTGGCAAGCGGTACACTGGCGAATCGTCTCAGCTGCTCCATGGATCAGTCATCCTCGTAGAGTTCATGGATCTCATCCCATGCCTCTGCTTCATCAGCACGCAGCCGGGAGAGCAGCTGATAGTAGTAGCTGAGCATCTTGAGCTGGTCACAGCGGATCCTTTCGGGATCTCTGCTGTAGTGCAGACCGAGTTCAAGGATCTCTTCCTCCGGCATGTGGAAGACCTTCTGTGCCGTACTGATGATCTGGTTCCTGTCCATATGCAGGAACCCATCGACCGGTATGATGAAGTTCGGTTCGTAGCTCATGCGCTCAAGATCAGCCGCCACATGCTCCCTTCTCTCTTTTGAGGCATCGTCAGTGATCCTGGTGATCGCCTCGAGGATGATCTCACACTCTTTCTTAGCCATGTCAACACTCCTTCTGCTCCTGTATCAATTCTCACTCACTGGAACGGCAGGGACAGGACTCAGCGATCAGGTTCTCGATCTCGCTCGTCGTCCGGGCCTGCAGCAGTCCATTGGCATAGTTCACACAATCCTCATAGGAGATCGTGGCGATCAGCTGTTTCATCTCAACCAGTCGTGATGGTTCCACACTGAAATTGTAGATACCGATACCGATGAAGAATGGAAGCAGCTGGTGGTCTCCTGCTGCATCCCCGCACACCGAGAGGTACCCGTCGGGATCTCCCCGTACAGACAGCACCGCATCAGTGAGCCGCTTGAGGGTACGCAGGACAGCCGGGTGATAGGCTGTATGCATATCGCCTACGCGATCGTTCCCCCGGTCCACGGCGATCAGATACATGATCAGATCGTTCGTCCCGATGCTCAGGAAGTCGGCCTCCTCTGCCAGATCCGCCGCGATCTCCACGGCAGCGGGGACTTCGATCATCGCACCGAGTTTCGGGGCTTCGCAGTACTCAAGCCCCTCTTCTTCGAGCTGCTGCATACAGCTGAAGACCGCCTGCTTGGCACGAAGGAACTCCTCGAGGGATGATACCATCGGAAAGAGCAGTCGAAGTCTTTTGCCTGCACCGGCTCTGAGCATGGCGCGAATCTGTTCGAAGAAGATATCGGTAGCTTCCAGGGAATAGCGGATACCTCTGAAACCGAGGAACGGGTTCTCCTCTGAGAGCGCTTCCACATACCCCGGCAGCTTGTCCCCCCCGATATCGAGGGTACGCAGCGTGATCACTCGATCGCCTGCCGTCTCACACACCTTCTCATAGACCTGCAGCTGCTGCTCTTCCGAAGGGAAGTCGTTCTGGATCAGAAACGGGAACTCCGAGCGATACAGTCCGATCCCTTCAGCTTTCCGATCGAACCCCGCCTGGGCATCATGCAGGATATTGACATTGACATAGACCTGGACATTCCTGCCGTCGGTGGTATATGAGTGCTCGGGCAGATCCTTCGGTACCGGGGCCTGCTTCTTCTTCGCGATCTGTTCATAGAGGGAGATCAGTGCCGCATCAGGATCGATATGGATCGTCCCCCCGGTCGTATCAGCTATGATACGGGTCCCGTTCGGTATACGCATGACATCCCGGTTCTTGACGAGCATCAGGGGGATGTTCAGCGATCTCGAGAGGATGGATATATGGGCGGTGAGCCCCTGTCCGTAGAGGATGATCCCCTTGGCTTTCTGCACCCAGAACCTGATGAGTTCAGAGGGGTAGATCGCCGAGGCGATGATCACATAGTCGGAGTAGTCACTGTGTTCGGTATCACGATGATAGAGATTGGTCAGCAGACGGTGTTCCAGATCTCTGACATCCTGCTCCTTCTCCTGGATCCGGGGATTGTCCGTGGCTGCGATCAGGTTGGCGTACTCATCAGTGACCGACCGTATGGCTGCGCTCACGCTCATGCCCTCCTCGATCATATTCCGCATGACCCCGGTATAGTTCGGATCCTTGAGCATCAGGTAATGAGCCGTGAAGATCAATCCTGCGATATCGCTGAGGCTCTCCCCGAGATGATCCTCGATCTGCTTGAGCTGCTCGAGAGTCTTCTCTATCGCCTCATCGAAGTCTTTGATCGAATGGAACTGCTGATCCTCCACCGCCTCCTGCTGCTGCTGCTTGCTCTCAGAGGTTGAGCCGGGATAGAAGAACTGCTGCCGGTTATAGACCATGCTCAGTCCCTGGACGATCCCGGGAGAGGCACCCACTCCCTTGATCGGGCTCTTGATATCCTCCAGCGAGACCGGTGCCCGCTTGAGCGAGAGAAAGAACCCGGCGCTGAGCACCGATGATGCTATCTGGGATGCGATAGCCATGAGGATGGTGACATCCTTCACGGAGAAGTACGAGGGCTCTCTCTTGTGCAGCGTGATGACCCCGATGCGCAGAGAACCCCTGCGTATCGGCACTGCCAGGATGGACTTGAAATCACCTTCTGTGACCCCGGGGATCTCTTTGAACTTGGGATGCTGCTGTGCATGATCGGCTTTGATCGGATGCAGGGTCTTGATCACCGTCCCGGTGATCCCCTCGCCCGACTTCAGCCTGAGGGTCCCCACACATGATTCAGGGAGCCCGACCGTCCCCTGCAGCAGCAGTTCATCATGGTCGCGGTCGTAGATGAAGAAGGAGCAGGAGTCTGCTTCCATGTGATCTGCGATAAGATGCGCAAGATCATTGAGGAATACCCCCAGATCGGCACTCTTCTTCAGCAGACGTGTCAACTCGGTGGTCCTGTGCAGAAGCTTGATATTCTTATGTCTAACCATCATGATCATGTTCCCTGTATCAGCGTTTCATCGGTGGTGAGAAGAGCAGGTATGAGACTGCAGGCTACTTTCATGGTACTACGGGTACGACCAATTTAACAGGGGAAACTCACAGAGTCCAGAAAAATCCACTATTGTCTTTCCCCCGTGATTATCGTATGCTGAGTCCATCCTATGCATGCATGAGAACACCAATGAACAGAGCACCCCTGACGATCACGATCCTTCTGCTCTCCATGCTCACGATCATGGCCGCGGCAGCAGTCGCACCGATGCTGGGGATCCTCAGCGAGCACTTCTCGACGGAATCAGATCTTGCCGTGCGCATGATCCTGACTCTGCCGCAGATCATCATCATCCCGAGTTCTCTGCTCGTGGGCAGGCTCTCCAGGCGCTATGCGAAGCGGCATCTGCTGATCATCGGTCTGCTGTTCTATATCATCGGGGGTCTGAGCGGAGGGCTGTCCGAGAGTATCACCTCACTGCTCATCTTCCGGGGGATCCTCGGGTTCGGTATCGGGTTCATCTTCCCCATCACGACCAGTCTGGTATCAGACTACTATTCGGGGGAACAGCGCATCCGCATGATGGGACTCTCGACTGCCGTGAACAACCTCGGAGGGGTCATCGCCACCCTGCTCTCCGGGCTCCTGGCGCTCTCTTCCTGGAGGCATCCGTTTCTGATCTATGTGCTGGCGATCATCGTCCTGTGCTGCGTCCTGGTGTGGATCCCGAGGGTGGACCCGGTCCGACCGCCTGCCGGGTCGAAGCGTCTGCCCTCCTGGCTGAGCAGAGAGATCATCAGGTACCTGACGGGTATCCTCATGCTGAACATCATCTTCTACACCATCCCCTCGACCACCTCCATGACCATCGGGGTCCTTGCCCTGGGGGGATCCCTGTTCTGCGGGAGCATGCTGGCGATCCAGAACTTCTGTTCATTCTCTGCAGGGGTCTTCTTCAGGAGGTTCTTTCATGTGTTCGGCAGTCATGTCCGCTATGTGAGCATGCTGCTGATGGGACTGGGGTTCTTCTTCTTCATGATCAACCCCACGGGGGGAGTCCTGATGTTCTCGCTCGTGTGTATCGGGACCGGGTTCGGTATCCTCACGCCGTTCTATCTGCTGCAGATCAGCAATCTGACCAGCGGTCACGCACGGACAGCAGCCCTGTCAGCGGCAAGCGGCAGCATGTTCCTCGGGCAGTTCCTCAACCCGGTGATCCTCTCCCTGTTCATCAGGGTTGTCTCACCGATCAGCACCTCTGCGGTACTGCCCTCAGCAGCATCGATCCTGCTGATCATCCCGACAGTCGCCGTGATGTTCATCATAGACAGGACCGACCGCTCAGGCGATCACCGCACCGAAAGGAAGCAGAGCTAACCGGGCAAGCTTGATATGCTGGGCAGCGAACGGCAGACCGATGATCGTGACAGCCAGCAGCAACGCACAGACCAGATGATAGACGAACAGTTCCCATCCGAAGAAGATGAGCCACAGTACGTTCCCCACCAGCCCCATCGCGCCGAACTGACCGACAGAGACCTCCGTACCGAAGGGCATGAGGGTCAGCAGAGAGATCTTCAGACACTGCAGGCCAAAGGGTATACCGATGATCGTCAGCATACAGAGCACTGCAGAAGCTGCCCACAGCAACGATCCGACCAGACCGCCCAACACGATCCATAACAGATTCCCGAGTATATTCATGCTGTATATTCTCTCACACTATCACCAGTTCACCAACCTGATAGATCGCTCTAGGTATATAAAACTACAGACTGCTGTGATTATTCCTTGACCTGAAGCCCCGCACTAAGTACTCTTTTAGTATCTTATTATCGATAGATTTCAGGAGGAACCATGAAAAAGATCCTGCTTACCGCGATCATGATATCCATCCTTACAGGAGCACTGCTCTTCGCCGGAGGCGCCCAGGAGACTGCAGAACGCCCGCTGGTCGTCGCCATGGAACTGCAGTATCCTCCCTTCGAGATGAGCGATACCGACGGGAACCCGACCGGGATCAGTGTGGAGATCGCCTACGCACTCGGTGACTACCTCGATCGTCCGGTCGTCATCGAGAATATCGCATGGACCGGGCTCATCCCCTCCCTGCAGACGGGCAAGGCCGATATCATCATCTCATCGATGACGATCACAGAGGACCGAAAGCAGGCAGTCGACTTCTCCGATCCCTATATCAAATCAGGTCTGACGCTGCTGATCGCCAAGGATTCACCGGTTCAGACCTTTGCGGACCTGAATCAGGAAGGGATGGTCGTTGCCGTGAAATCGGGGACCATCGGTGCGACCGCTGCCCAGGAGAAGCTGCCCCTTGCAGATGTGAGGCTCTTCGATGAGGTGGCCGCCTGTGTCCTGGAGGTCTCACAGGGGAAGGCAGATGCCTTCATCTATGATGTGCTCACCGTCTATGAGAACCACAAGAAACACCAGAACACCACCAGGATCAACATCGAGTCCATACCGGGAACCGACGGGTACTGGGGCATGGCGATCAAGAAGGGCAACACCGAACTGCTCGAAGAGGTCAACGCGTTCATCGCAGCCTTCCGGGCTGAGGGCGGGTTCTCTGCCATAGCCGACAGCTACCTGGGAGAACAGAAGGAACTGTTCGAAGCATCGGGAGTACCCTTCTTCTTCGATCTGTAGACCACTGCAGGAATACCGACCACAAGGAGGTGCTCTGCGGCCTGAACGGCCGCTGAGCACCTTGCGCCACAGTACGACAAGGAGCCGCTACCGTGAAAAAGCCCAAGCAGGTCACAGACCTTTTCATCGCGACCCCCGGCACCTCGATCGCCAGACACATCCGTCTGATCAATGTGCTCATCCTCGCAGGCCTTCTTGCCCTGCTCTTCGGTTTCGGGTTCTCCCGTCTGTCGTATGAGTTCAGGTGGGAGGCGATCTGGCGCTATCGCAACAGTATGTTCAATGGGTTCCTCATGACCATCAGCATATCGCTCGCAGCGCTCGTGACCAGTGTGCTGCTCGGGATCTTCTTTGCCCTTGCCCGAAGGAGCAGGATCATCCTGCTCAACTACTTCAGCCATGTCTATATCGAGATCATCAGGGGGACTCCCCTGCTCGTGCAGATCCTCATCTTCTACTATGTCATCGCCAATGCAGCAGGGCTGAACAATCGGTATGTCGCAGGAGTGGTGATCATGTCCATCTTCGCCAGTGCCTACATCGCCGAGATCATCCGGGCAGGGATCGAGAGTGTAGGGACCACCCAGCGCGAGACGGCCCGTTCGATCGGGCTGACCAAGCGGCAGACCTATCGCCATATCATCTTCCCTCAGGTCATCACCGGCGTACTGCCGCCGCTCGCAGGGCAGTTCGCCTCTCTGATCAAGGACTCATCGCTGCTCTCGATCATAGCCATAAAGGAGTTCACCATGGCTGCCCGGGAGGTCAATGCCAATACCTTCTCCACCCTGGAGAGCTACATCCCGCTCGCGATCGGCTATCTCATGCTGACCGTCCCCATATCCTACCTCATGAAGCGGCTTGAAAGGAGATTCTACTATGAAACTTAATCTTGATCAGATGACCAAACGCTACGGCGACCATGTCGTGCTTGATGCCATAGATCTCCACCTCTCCGACATTCGCTCCCTTGTCCTCATAGGACCATCCGGAGGAGGGAAGACCACGATGCTGAGGATCCTCGCAGGCCTGGAACAGCCTGAAGAAGGGAGGGTGAGGGTCAATGACCATGACCTGCGGTGTTCGGAAGCAGAACTGCTCGCCTACCGCAGACGCATCGGCATGGTCTATCAGGCCTACAACCTGTTCCCCCATCTCAATGCACTGGAGAACATCATGCTTCCTCTGGTACAGGTGCAGGGGATCGAGAAACACCAGGCAAAGGAAGAAGCACTTGCCCTGCTCGAGCGGTTCAATCTGGCAGAACATGCATTCAAGAAACCGGTGGCTCTTTCAGGTGGGCAGCAGCAGCGCATCGCTATCTGCCGTGCCGTAGCGATCAAACCCGAGGTGCTCTTCTTCGATGAACCCACTTCAGCGCTGGATCCCGAGTATACCTCTGAGGTGCTTGATCTGATCGAAGAGCTCAGGGAAGAGGATATGGAACTGATCCTGGTGACACATGAGATGGGGTTCGCCCATAAAGCCTCGGACTATGTACTGTTCATCTCCGACGGGGGCATCGTCGTGCAGGGGACCCCTGCAGAGGTGTTCGAGAAGACCACCAATCCCAGAGTGCAGAGGTTCTTCAATAAAGTACTTAAGTACAATTAAATAAGCACCCTGATGAACTGTACTATTTCCCTGTTTGGCTATATAATCGAGTAAAACAGGGGGATAACACATGACACTCATACTCTATGCATCAAAACACGGGACGGTGGCTAAGCTTGCACAGGAACTGGCAGACAGACTCTCAGATGAATGTACCCTGGTTGATATAAAGCACCAGAAGGTCCCATCACTCGCACCCTACAGCGCCGTGATCCTGGGATTCTCAGTACATGCCGGTCATGTGCAGAAGGCCATAACCGGTTTCGCAAAACAACACATCAGTGAACTGAAAGACAAGCATCTGGGACTCTTCTGCAGCTGTCTCTCAGAAGAGTCACTTTCCATAGATTACATCCATAAGAACTTCACCCCCGAGACCATCGAATCCGTTCTCAGTATCGGCCTGTTCGGTGGAGGTGTCTACTTCGAGAAGATGAACGTCATCGAGCGGTTCATCATGAAGAAGATCACCAAGAAGGACAGGAGCTATTCGACGGTCGACCTGAAGAGCGTGGACGAGTTCGTCAGGCTCTTCGAGCAGAACAGCACTCAAGGCTGAGGAAGGTAGCCGTGCAGCTGCGAAAGCTCCTGTGCAGGCTGACGCATGGCCCAGTGTTCCGGAGGCATCCAGCCCTCGGGCAGCAGGCAGGCAGTGAATGATGCCGCAGGTCCTATGGTCTCCCATACGGTGAACTCATTCTGCCCCACCACCAGATGCTCCACATTGGCATAACGCCGATAGATGGGTATGACCTCTTCGAGGATCGCACCGGTCTGCTTATAGGAGAGTTCGCGAACCCCGCCGGTCAGGGAATCCGGCAGCATCGAGACGTTGAAACCGCTGAACCCATGATCACTCCGCCCATCCACATCCATCGCATAGACCACATGCTTCGCCTGATAGTCGATAGCTCCGTTATAGGTATAGACCGTGATGCCGGGGATCGGATCAAGAATACCATCGGCGATCGAAGGGAGTGATAGGATGCGTACGGCATAGACCTCACCGATCGAGGTGGTCAGGCTTCTCCCCTGAGGGTTCGCCCCGTTCATCCAGTCCACCAGCAGCAGGGCCGCATCCCGATAGACCGCATCGCCGGTCATGCGAAGGGCAGCCTGCAGGGCTCTCCCCTTGTAGTAGGGCAGTCCCCTGCCCCATGCCATGAATTGAAAGAACCCATGATCCACCGGCCAGTTGATCGTCCGATAGGCCAGCTCCTGCTGACTCTTCAGCAGCCGGTCGGCAAGTTCGATGACCCGTTCGCTATAGCTGCTGCTGTAGGCTTGGGGAAATCTGTCGGCAAACAGGAAGACCGGCAGCAGGGAGTAGACCTCTTCCGCACTGGTGATGGCCTTCAGGGCCTGTGAGAACGATTCGCTGTCGGTATACGGCAGATAGCCTTTGCTCTGAGTGACCAGATAGAGCAGCGCCGATGCCTGAAAGCGTACCGAGGCTTCAAGTTCGGCTGGCTCCCGGTATCGGTATTCACTCTCAGACCCATCGCGGCTGATATGGGTGAAGGTGAGATCCGCCGTGTTCCCAGGGTCCACAGCATAGGAGTAGGCGGCCTCTGCAGAGCGGATATAGGGTACGGCAAGCTCATCATGCCCGCTTTGGCGGTAGGCCAGCGCAAGCAGGGCAGCATGCACCGCATAGGTTAGAGAACTCTCCCGGGTGGGGAGAGCCAGATAATAGCGCTGGGTATCTTCTGCAGGATCATACTCCTGAGGATGGCTGTCAGCCTCTATCCAGCAGCCTACCCCGCCGTCATCCGATTGGGCCCTCAGCCAGATATCGATGCCCCAGGCAGCCTCATCGATGATGTCAGGGACACCGTTGCCCGACTCGGGGATCTGCAGCTGTCCATCGAGGAACTTCTCCGGATACATCAGATACGCCGAGAGCAGGTCCTCCACGATATCGAAATGGTACATCCGGCGGTCAAAGTCACCTGCATCGTACCAGCCTCCCCACACATCGGGAAGCAGGTTGTCCGTGGCAGTCTCTCTGACCATGGAGAAGCTCGAATAGGTGACCGGCTCTCCTGTCTCATCATAGAATCCATATCGGTCGCTCTTTGCCCGGTAATGTCGATCGTTCGGGGCGAATCCGCCCTCATAGGTCTCGGTATGGCCTGCTCCCATGGTCCATGCGGTATACGGAGGTCCCTTCTCGATCCCGCTCCGTTGATGATACAGCCCCCGTGCGTGTGTGTAGAACGCATAGCCGATGGCATCATACCCGATGGTGAAACTCCAGGATATGCCGACACCGGGGATGTACAGGTGGTAGCTGCCCTCTTCTTGCAGTGCGGAGAAATCGAGTTCGTAGACATCCTCCCCGTCTATGGGGATCACCAGGCCTTCTTTGGTGTGATGGGTCTCCTGTGCATCACGCGAGGTGACTGTGCCGGTGAGGACAGCTGCCCCGGTATGCTCATCGATGACAGAGAACGGCCGTCCCTCCATCTCTGAGAGGTCCATGGGCCCTCCGTCGCCCAGCCACATCCCCAGATACCCGTACTTCTTTCCCGCATCAGGGACATACCCTTCCTGGTTGACTTTGATCGCCCACGAGAGGGTCGTGCGGTCATCATAGGTGAAGCTGACAGTCTCCCCCGCCTCGGTGGAGAGTTCATACTCCTGTCCCGATGCCATAGGCTCCTGCAGGTGAAGGTAGGCATAGTGGGCTGTCTGTGCACTGTGGGCATCCTGCAGTCCCTCTGCAGCGATGCGGGGGACCCGCATCTGGCCTACTGCCTCGATCCAGTAGTGGGAGAAATCAATGGGCTGCTGCTGCTTCTGCGGACCCCGGGACACCGAGAAGTACCCGGCACGCTGGAAGTTATCGCGTATCTTCGGACGATAGTCACCGATGAGATCCCATACGGCGAACTTATAGTGAAAGTCATAGGACCATGAGGGGACACTCACCTCTCCGGTATCAAGACGTGAGAGAAAGGGACCGGACTCCTGCTGCAGCCGCTCCAGAAAGAAGTCGTAGTAATCCCCCACTACACAGATCCACTGATCGGTCAGGACATGTACAGCTAAAGACCCTTTCGGGACCACCGGGACTGAGGGGATGCTGCGTCGTTCACTGGTGTCTACTCCCCGCTGCTCAAATGCTTCAAGTACTGACTGTGCTGAGGCCATCTGCATGATCAGCAGCAGTATCAGCACCGATGTGACCCGTTTCTTCCTGTGTTTCACTATGTGGTTCATCGTATCAGTATAGCCGCAACTGCGGCTGAAGGGAACCGTAAAAGATCCTGCGATCTGGTTCGTTACGAACCGCAGGTGAAGAGAATGCTTCAGATATTCAGCGATCAGCAGCAGAACTGCCTTGCCTGAGAGATCCAACCAGAGAAACGGCAGGGCAGTGTATCTTTTCGCATAGGAGGATCTCTGTCGATCAGGTGCAGACGCATCACTTCCAGAGTTCTTCGTGAATGCAGATTCACCAGTCAAGACCATCACCAGTGCTGTCAGGTGATCTGTATCCTTTTCTCAATCAATGATCTCCAGCATGAATCGTGACGGATCCTGGTACTTCATGGATCCCCACGGCATGACTCTTTTTTCCGGATAACTCAGAAAGAGCCATCGTTTTGCCCGTGTGACCGCTACGAACATGGTATTACGTTCTTCTTCAAGCTCCTTCTCAGAACTTGCTCGATAATCAGGGAATACCCCTTCACACAACCCCATGATGAACACGATATCCTTCTCCAATCCCTTCATGGTATGTACGGTACTTAATGTCAGCCCCGCTGCCACCGGATTATCATACAGCTGCCCAAGTGCCATCGCATTCCTGAAGGTCTTCAGGGATGAGCCCAGACCTTTCTGTCTGAAGCGGACCCAGCACATATGGAATGTCTCCAGCTCCTGCAGAGCCCGTTCATACTCCTGAATAGATTTTGCATCCTGCTGAGCTTCTTCCTGGGTAGCCAGTTCTTCCAGTGACTGCTTGAATGTATATATGAGCTTTCTCATGTTCGGCTCATCCTCTTCAAGACCATCAATGCGGATCAGCACCTGCTGAATGACTTGCAGGTAACGGCTTTCACCTTCAGATATGCTGTGTGAGATACGCTGAAGCATCTCCTGTTCATCCCAGGACTCATCCGGAGTCAGTCGTACCAAAGCACAGAGTCTGTTCCTGTCTATCCAGTCTTTGGGATTGAGTTTCAGCTTCAAGCCATAATCCAGGACTTTGCCGAATAGAGAGACCGGATCCTCTACACGTTCTCCTCTTCTCAGAGAATACGGTATCTGTTCTTCCTTCAGCTTCTTCTCCAATCGAGAGAAGACATATCTGTTCCGTGCGATGACCACCATCTTATCCAGAGAGATCTCACCCTCGATTTCCGGATCGGTCTTCTGTTCGAGCATCTCTCTGATACGTGTGATGATCCAAAGAGCTTCCTCAGACTCATCTCCACAGGGTCTGATCTCCAGTGCACCGATCAAAGCGAAATCAGAGATCATCTTCGCGCTGGTACTCAGCTTGTTGGCTGCCTGTATGACTGATTGAGTACTCCGGTAGTTCTTTGTGAGAACGTAGTTCAACGGAGAGAAATCCCGTTGGAAGTCCGTGCACAAAAATCGTGAAGAAGAACTGTTAAACCCATATATCATCTGTTGCTCATCTCCGACCATCATTATGCTTGTGATGGTCTCCCCGCAGAGCGTCTTGATGAACTCATACTGAATCTTATTCAGATCCTGTGCCTCATCAACACATATATGCTTATACCTTGTCCGATAGATATCAGCGATCCATTCATGATCAAGGAGTAATTTATGGGCATATACCAGGATATCATCAAAATCCATGCCCCCGCTTTCAACCATGGCTCGCTGATAATATGCATACACATGCCACAACTTTTCATCAGCATACTCGGTCAACACCTCATGTTCAGTAAGCATCTCCCGTTTTATCCTGGAGAACCAGTTCATATACCTCTGCAGCACCTTTTCACGTTCTCGTTTTGTGCGCTCATCCTCGACATCAAGGAAATCGTCGATATCGATGCCGTCATCCCTGAGAGATCGTATAAAGACTTCCATACGATCTCTGTCACTCTCATAGATATGCAGCTCCGAAGGAATACCGATATGATGTCCATACTGTTCCAGAATCCTTTCAGCCAGAGAATGAATAGTAGAGACCCATGTCCGATCACCTGTCTCAACAGTATCTGACAGGCGGTCTGACAGCTCTTGTGCAGCTTTGTTCGTGAAGGTGATCGCAATGACCCGATCCTTCCTGGTCTGCTGCAGCAGATATCGCACCCGCTCCGTCAGAACTCTTGTCTTACCTGAACCTGCAGAAGCCAGCACGGAGACTGCTGTTCCGATGGGTGCCTGTACAATCAGTTTCTGCTGTTCTGATAGGTTCATCATAATATCAGTTTCTCCTCTATATGGCTGAAAGCCTTGAGAACAGTCTCCGGGATCAGCTGCACAGGCTTCATGCCAGTCGATTCATCTCTGATCATATCAGCTACATGACTTGCATACGAAGTCTTTTCCTTGATGAGCAGCTTGACAAACTCAGCATCAGAGAGACGCTCGATCTCCTTCGTCTTCACTGAGACATACCTCTCATTGTCCAAATCCTGTGTCAGCATGCGAACTACTGCTGATCTCAGTTCATCCTTTATATCAAGAGTATAGTACAGTTCCTGTTCCATGGCATTACCTTCAGAGAGAAAGAACGGCCCAATTTGTGCCGGATAGGTGTTCACACAGTCACTCTGCGTGCATGTATGGATCTGTTTCTCGACCTTCTGCCTTGAATCACCGTCATTATCTCCGATGATGCAAACCGGGATGCCGAGACTGCAGCACATACGTAAGAAGACGGTATAGTTCCTATCTCCACCAACCCCCAGGCACATGATCCCCTTTGCAAACATCGAAAACCCATAGGCCCTCTCGAACATGGCAGGGATCAACTGCTCTTCAGTCAACCCTTCAACCAATACTACCATTCGTGCAAATAGGAGTTCACCTCGAGAAAGCAGTATCTCTCTGTGCATCCGTTTCAATACTTCGATGGGGAGTCCTGCAGGTATCTGATACACATGAACTACTCCATCGGTCCTTCTCAGATTCCGTATATTCCTGATATCTGTCATACCGACAATGAACGGGGAGTGAGTGCTTATGATGATCTGACCCTGAATGCCCACCAACTGAGTATATAACAGCCGCTGAGCAGCAGGATGCAAGTGGGCCTCAGGCTCCTCTGCCGCCAATACAGGAAAGAACAAGGCAGATTCTCTACGAAAACTGTGCTCGAACACATCAATAAGCGCTTTGACTGTCAGCATGGAAGCCCAGCTCCTGGTACCCATCCCATGATATTCCATCGAAAAAGAATTCGTATCCTTTTCACCATAATGGATCGTATATTGTTTCGCAAGGTCCCTGATCTTTCTCGGAAAAGGCGTGATCTCCGTTCTCCCTGTGTCAGAGAATGACTGGTTCATGGTATCAAGATGCTGTTTCAACAGTTTCAGCGATTCACTTTGATCCAATGTCTCTTGATTGATCTCAGCTATCATCTGCTCAATCGTCTTCTCTACCTTCTCATCATAATTCACACTTGATAGGACCTTACTGATGAATGAATACTTCTCTTTCAATTCTTTATGTATATCCCGCTGTGCATCAACCGGGATGCATATGATAGAGTCAAAGAGTCTTCGTATCCTACGGTGTGATCGTGGTACAGTCTCCAGCCACCGTGAGAATTCCGGCCAAGTCTCAAGGCTGAACCGCTCTACCCGATACCCTCCTCTGATCATATCAGGACGGCAAGTTGTTCTCATAGCAAAGAACTGATCCCCATTCGCTTCCGCCTGTATATGGTCCCCGAATTCATCCAAACAATCTATTGAGAACTGTGAGGCCCTCTGATCATCCTCTGCTGTAGGGATCATTCGCACATCGACGGTGATCTGTTCTGAAGGACTGTCATCTGCCTGTATGTGAAAATCTTCCTGTTGAAGATGTTTTGCATAATCCCCAAGAGCAAGCTGAAGAGCTTTGATGACTGATGTCTTCCCCGCGTTATTGATACCGAGGAGCAATGTCACCCGTGACAGTTCGACCTCCAGCTCGGAGATCCCTCGAAATCCTGATATTCGTACTGAATCAATTCTCATGAACATGCTGGTATTCTCCTATCACTGAAACGTGATGCGTATGTGTAAGCATGAACCTCAGTAAAGAGGAGTTGATTCAACCCACTCACTATCAGTAATAATATACAACACTATTACCATGCAACCACAAGCAGATCAAAACCAGTATTCATTACCTGTTCACTGTATTCCTGCTCAAACAATCAAGGCTCAGCCAGATCCTGCCGGAATGGATACCCCCTGCTCAACCATTCACATCTTGCCCGCTATCAACAGCATCTGAGCCCAGTACATCACTTCACAGCCATGTTTGAGCTATCTTGTCATGAAAGATCTGGTTCATTCAGCTGCAAGAATCAATGTGGATCCCTGCCAATGGGAAATATTTTAAATATTCATAAGTCATTTTCTTGACAATAGTGTATGTCATACAGTATTGTATATTCATGAACAGTAAAGATTCTAAACTAATAGAGAAACTGATGTCCGAGCATCGCAGAGGCAGTCTGACTCTGGTGGTGTTGACCCTCCTCACCGAGTCTCACTACGGGTATGCGCTCATACATCGGATGCAGGAAGCGGGATTGACCCTGTCTCAGGACACGGTCTATCCGCTGCTCAGAAGGCTCGAGCAGCAGGAACTGCTCGAGAGCGAATGGATCGTGGATGAGAGTCGTCCACGAAAATACTATAAGACCAGCTCGCTCGGTCGTTCCATCCTGGGACAGCTGCAAAGCGAGTGGCTTGAGTATACCGATATCATAAGGGGGATCATCGCATGAACATCACGAAAGAGGCCCGGTATCTGCTTGATAGATATATGCTGGCATTCACCAGGAAGATCCCGATCTCATCGAGAAAGGATATCGTCACCGAACTGCGTTCTTCGATCTATGACACCCTGGAGGGGTCGTATGGTGATACGCTGATCGAAGAGCCGCAGATGGAGTCACTGCTCAACGATCTGGGAGCTCCCGGGGCACTTGCCGGTTCGTACAATCAGGACCAGCGGCTGATCGGCTCGGACATCTTCCCGTTCTTCCGTATGGTCGTGCTGATCGTCTGGACGGTACTGAGCGTCATCGCACTGATCCAGATCGGGATGGCCCTGACGATGGGAGATCCCAAAGGAATACTGATGCAGTTCGCCCAGCTGTTCAGTTCCCTGACCTCCTCCCTCGGGGCCATGGTGATCGCATTCTATCTGCTGCAGCGATTCGGCAAGCATATCGACTGGAACAAAGAGATCTACGAGGACTGGACGATCAGGGACCTGCCTGAGATCGATCGTCGGGAACCGATCAAACGATGGGAACAGATCGTCACCATCTGCTTCACCATCATCTTCATCGCCGTGGTGAACCTGTTCGCCCACCGCATCGGCATCTACTACTCCATCGGTGAAGGATACCAGTTCATCCCGATCCTCAAAGAGGGCTTCTATCAGATCCTTCCGGTGATCTCCGTTCGATGGGCATTCACGGCCGTCGTCGCAGCGATCCTGCTCATCCACCGGGAGGAACGCCTGGGAACGAGCATCTTCATCATCATCCTCAGCTGTGTCGATATCGCCATCGCAGCGGTGTTCCTCAAACGAGGTCTTGATACCTTCTTCGATTTCGAAGTGCTGAATGAACCCGCGGTGGAGGCACTGAACCCGCTCAAGGCCCTCACCCCCATGTTCAAGGGGCTCGTCACAGCCCTGTTCATCCTGATCATAGCCCTGACGGTCTATGAGATCATCAAGAAGATCATCGAGATCGTGAAGTACCCCGCTGAAGTCTGACAGGACGAATCCCCTGTGCTCTGATGACATCTCAGAGCACAGGGGAAGAGACCGGTGACCGAGGGGGATCCTCTGCTGCTGCAGATTCTGTCTTTCTTTTCGTCATGAATACGCCGTTGGCCAGTCATAGACCGATCGGCCCCTCAAGAGCCTTTCACAGGGGGTGTGAGTGGAAAATCCAGGAGGGACAGGTTCCCACCAGCATGCTATTCTGGTAGATTTTCGCCCGCTCCTCACTTTTTCTGAGGCTTCGTGACCATGAATGGGTCATTATGAGGGACGAAGCTCCGGTTTGATATCCGAACAACCTAGCATTATCATGGCTATCAGGTTGTTAGTATTCCTAAATCCATAGGCCATTCGGATTCTGACTTTTATCTTGT
>JAIPFY010000058.1 GCA_021736385.1 Spirochaetia bacterium
TGGGTACTGATGAACCCATCGATCACTCCATCCTTAAGAGCATTTACCATCTCTGCATCAGAGATGAACTCAGGTCGGATCGAATCATAGTCCAGTCCATAATACCCTAAGACTTTCTTAGCCGCAGCTTCTCCACCGCTGCCTGCCTGACCCACACCGATTCTCATTCCTGCAAAATCTGCAGGTGTCTCAATGTCACTGTCAGCAGGAACAAATATCTGTACCCAGCTGATAAGGGTTCCGAACAGTGATCTGAGATCACTGAACTGTGCACCTTCATACGTACCTTTTCCCGCATATGCAAGATAAGCTACTTCATTCTGGCTGATCCCCCACTCTACATTCCTCTGCATGAGATTTCTCATATTCTCTAATGAGGCACCACTTGATTCTGCTGATGCAGTCATATTATCGATATTGGCATTCAGCACCTCTGCTAAAGCTACTCCCATGGGATACAAAGCACCTGAGGTCCCTGCTGTTGCAATTGAGATCGTCTGACTGCTCTCCTGCTGTCCAGCTGCAAAGCTGAAGGAACTAACAAGTACCAGAATACATACGATTGACGTGATTTTCCTTTTCATCTACCTACTCCTGTTTATGAATAAAGCATAACTGTAAACATTTACTATATATCTCATCATACACTATAAAACCCATCTGTCAATCCTATTCTTTTCTTAAATATAGAGTTTATCATTGACAGAAAGACCATTCTAGGCGTACAGTACAACTGTAAACATTTACATTAAACTATGATCAAAGGTATGAATAATGAAATTTTTAGTTCGTAACACACAAACACTGCAAGGTGAGGTCAGTGTTCCGGGTAACAAATCCGGTACAGCCCGTGCTATCGTTCTCGGTTCTCTGGCTGAAGGCAGAACACGGGTATATAACCCATTGCTGAATCTCGATAGTTTTTCGATCATCGGGATGTTTGAAGCTATGGGTGTTTCAATAGACACTTCAGATCCTGAACAGTGGGTCATTGAAGGATCTGGCGGTAACCTCAGTGTCCCCAGCAGTGTGCTTGATGCTGAGAACTCCGGGACAGGTTTCTATATGGTTGTAGCCGCAGCAAGTCTTATCAAAGGCTGTTCGATAATCACCGGCGATTATCAGATATGCTATCGACCTGCAGGTCCTCAGATCGATGCGCTCAATATGCTGGGGGCGGATATCGTCTCTACAAGAGGCAATGGTCTTGCACCTCTAGTGGTAAAGGGAGTACTCAAAGGTGGTGAAGCATCAATGCCCGGGTATAATTCACAGTGGCTGACCCCCATCCTCGTAGCCGGCTCCATGGCTGAAGAAGACAGCCATATCACCATCACCGATGAGAAGATGCTTGAGATCCCTTATATCAATATGACCTTAGGGATGCTCGAGCAGGTAGGCATCACCGTAGAGCATAGTGATGATTATCGTGAATATTGGGTAACAGGCAGACAGAAGTTCAAAGCTGCCGATTTCCATATCCCGGCTGACTGGGGAACCTCAGGATATCCCCTAGTAGCAGCGGCGATCACCGACTCTGATGTGACCTTCCATAATCTGGACACAGAAGATTATGCAGGAGAACGGGCATATGTCGATATCCTCAGACGGATGGGTGCAGATGTCAAGATCAGGAACAATGGATTAGACGGGATCACCATAAAAGGCGGTAAGACGCTTCATGGGATCGAGATCGACTGCTCCGGGACTCCTGATGCAGTGCCGGCTCTCGCCGTCCTGGGGTGTAAGGCTGAGGGGAAGACGGTTTTGAAGAATGTATCTGCCAGCAGATACAAAGAGACCGATAGGACCGCTATCATCAGAAAAGAGCTCGAGAAGATGGGTGGGAGATTCGAGGAGACTCACGATACGCTCACCGTCTACCATTCAGAACTCAAGGGGACTTTTATCGATGGGCATCATGATCACCGTATCGTCATGGCATCATCAATAGCGGCTCTCATAGCAGAAGGACCGACAGTCGTCGATCATGCTGAGTTTGCTCGGGTATCTTTCCCTACATTCTTTGAGACGATGAAAGGTATCGGTGCCGATATCACCAGACTCGAAGAGGTATGATCACAATTCATGGTCTCTCCTGATTCAGGAGAGACCTGCACAGGAAACCATCATTTATGTTTACCCCAATCCAGATGCTCTTATCCGGCAGCCTCCTGGGACTTACTCTCGGATCAAGTCCTTCACCTGTCATGACACTCACGATCTCAAAGACTATCAGGTACGGTGCTATCGAGGGGATCAAGATAGCCTGTGCTCCTCTGATCACTGACTTCCCGATTGCAGTCATATCAATCCTCATCTTCAGCAGACTCCCGAACAGAGAGCAATATCTGGGCGTCATCTTCATCCTCGGAGCTCTGTTCATCGCACGACTGGGAATACGGGGTATACGAACAAAGGGATTGGATATCGATCCTGGCAAGGAAAATCCTGACTCATTCAAACAGGGAGTCATCACAAACTTCCTCAATCCCAATGTCTATGTCTTCTGGTTTACGATCGGTTCCGTAGCGGTAGTGGAATCCTGGTCAAAGAATCCCCTCTCATCAATCTTATATCTGGTAGGGTTCTATGCCCTACTTATCGGAACACGAGTAGTCCTTACTCTCTTCATCGCAAAGAGCAAGCTATTCGATCACCCGAAGGCATACCTCCTAGCCATGCGACTACTGGGAATCGTTCTGATAGGCTTTGCAGGGTACTATGGGTATCAGGGGATAGTGAGTTTCATATGATCGACGGAGGTGCATCTCCTGCTAAAAAGATACAGAAGCACCTCCATGACAGCTCCTGAAGCATATACAGTACTAGTACTGACCCTGAAGCCCTCGATCGAGGCTCTATTCCTACAGGTCAGATTCATGCCCCTACGTATCTCTCACTACCCGTACCGGAGGTACTGAATCGGTTCCCATTGTTTTTCACCATACCTCCTGATCGTGTCGATCACGGTAAGGCTCCCCGACTATCAGCTGAACCGACCTCTGGATTGGATCGATTCTGTTCTCACGACAGATAATCCGAGGTTCCTCGTATGTCTATTCCTATCAATGCACTTCATACGCTTGTACTCTGTACATGCGATCTCTGTACTTCCCATCGCTTCTGCAAGGTCACTCCCCTTCTCTTCCCTCAGCACTCCTTGCCTCCTTCATGAATGCTCTTCTCAGCTACTGCGTGGTAATGCCAATGCTGATCCCTCTTCCTCTTTTTACCTTGACAATCAACCTAATTACATATATCTTGATTATCAAGGTAAAAGATATGAAAAACACGTATTCAAGCATTCTGGTAGAGTTCTTCGAGCAGATGAACTCATGGGAACATTCGATAGCTGAGGGAAGAGCCATCTCTCTTGCACAACTGCACCTGCTGGAAGTGGTGGGTGACCACGGTTCGATGAGGATGAAAGAACTCTCAGAAAGACTGGGGGTCACGACCGGGACGCTGACGGTGATGACTCACCGTCTGCTGGCAAAAGGGTATGTGATCAAGCAGAAGGATCCTGATGACAGGAGATCCTTCTTCATCGAGCTGACAGAGATCGGACGGGAGGAGTATGCGTATCACCACCATATGCATGAACATCTCATCGATGAGATCACCAAGGAACTCGGAGAGGCTGAGAGCAAGGAGTTCTTCAGGCAGCTCGAGCAGGTGAAGCAGGTCATGGAGGAACCATCATGACAGAGAGACTGTGCGACCAGAAGCTCCCCGCCGCCCATACCCATGGGAGTATCACACGGACCAGGGTCGTCGTGGGGATCACCCTCGTCACCATGGCAGGGGAGATCGTCTTCGGACTGCTTACCGGCTCCATGGCGCTGCTTGCAGACGGTATTCACATGGGTACCCATACCTTCGCCCTCCTGGTGACCCTGCTCGCCTACCGTATCGCTGCCCGGCATGCCGATGACCCCGATTTCGCCTTCTCCTCGGGGAAGGTAGGAGTGCTGGGTGGGTATACCAATGCGGTGATCCTCGGCATCACGGCACTGGCGATGATCTATGAGGCGGTTCACCGGATGATCGAACCGCAGCCTATCAGCTACACCCAGGCTCTCATCGTCGCAGTCGTGGGACTGGTGGTGAATCTGGTCAGTGCGCTGCTGCTCTCCTCCGGAGGTGATGCCCATGGTCATGATCACAACCTGCGATCTACCTATCTGCATGTGCTCACCGATGCCATGACCTCAGTACTGGCGATCATCGCCCTGCTCGCAGGCAGACTCTTCGATCAGAGCTGGCCGGATGCATGGGTCGCTGTCCTGGGAGCTCTGGTCATCCTCAAGTGGGCATACGGACTGCTGGTCACCAGCGGCAGCATCCTGGTGGATCACTACCGATCAGATGAGGAGAGAACCAGCCTGCAGCACCTTGCAGAAAGCTTCGGTGCACATATGCAGGACCTGCATATCTGGCAGCTCTCAGAGCAGCACCGCGCTCTGATCATGAGCATCTCAGTCGAGAAGGAGTTTGACAGGGCAGAGTTTCTCCATGCCGTGAAGGAGTCGACGGACTACCACCACATCACGCTGGAGGTGACCGCCGATACACCGCCTCTCATGAAGGCCTGAGCCCCTCATGAGAGCAGTGCATTACCGATCATAAGCAGGGCGGCAACGAAGGTCGTCACGGCGAAGATCAGCTTCAGATGCTTCGGATTAGTCCTGATCGCCAGTCTGCCCCCGAGGATGCCGGCCAGCAGAGCCGCAATACCTAAGGGGATGGCATAGTGCGGTTCGAAGTGGCCCTGCAGAGAATGCCCAAGGAACCCCATGGTCGCCGTCGCTGCCACCATCGCCGTTGAGGTCCCCACAGCGATATGCATGGGAACCCCGCAGAGCAGGACCATCAGGGGGATCTTGAACGATCCCCCTGATATGCCGACAGCCCCGGCTACCAGACCTGCTGCTGCCGTGACCGGGAGGGTGTACCAGAGGTTGACCACGTACTGTTCTCCGTTATACTCCCGGTGCCAGTACCCTAACCGTTTCCCCACATGTATGGGATGCTCCTTGAGATTGATGAGCATGGAGAACCCGGCTATCACGAGGAACACCGACAGTACGATCTTCAAGGTGGTGCCGCTGAGATAGCTGGAGTAGTACCCTCCGACGAATGCCATGATATCTGTCGGGGGGTCTATGACCAGAGCGAGTTTCCAGTCGACCAGTTTCTTCCTGTTGAATACCAGCATGCCCGTCAGTGCTGCGATCATCAGGATGAACTGTCCCATCGTAGCAGCCTGATGCATCCCCAATCCGGTAAGGACCAGCAGCGGTACGTAGAAGTTCCCCCCGCCCCTTCCGGACATGGTCATGATCAGACCGATGAGAAAGACTGATAGTGCTGTGATGGTGATGTTCATGATCTTCTTCGCCCCCTATGCCATGTGCTGCGCCTCGACAGTCGACAGGGTCTGCCCCTTCAGCCTCGCCTCATGAGGTCTCTACAGCATCTGCTGTGTCATGTTGTTGGCATATGCCATATTACGCCGATGATGGGTGTAGTATACCAATTTTCAGGGTCTTTACCAGAGAGCGTACGACCTGGAATCGATAAAAAAATGTATACTGCATCATGGAACCAGCAGGGAGGAGGAATCACACGACTGAGAGTGATTCCCCCTCCCTGCTGTACTGATGAGCTTGATTCCCACCGATGGTTCGTTCTAAGATCCTGCAGCACCATGACGGCGAGAAGAGGCTGCAGACTGTTACCGGAAGAACTTCAGGGAAGTGCAAAAACGCAAGAGGCAGGGTACGATGGGTAGTGAGTTGGAGCGATTGGATATCAGGAAGATAGAGGAGTTCATCAAGAGCCTCGATGAGAAGGATTTGGTGACACTCAACAAGATGATCGTCTCCCGGGTCAAACTGCTCAGAGAGATGGAACTGCTGAACCAGATGACGAGGTTCATCGTAGGGGATCATGTCACCTTCTGTGATTCGCAGGGGTTCGAGCAGTATGCGAGGGTCAAACGGATCAACAGGAAGACGGTCACGGTCATCACCTCCGAGATGAGGGAGTGGAACGTCCACCCTGCTCTGCTGACCCTCACGTGAGCAGGCCCTGCCTGCGGCAGGGCCCATCGGGCTGCTCATACACTTCGATAACACTCATTCCCCTTCAGAAAACACTGCTCTCAGACATATCCTGCCTTGATGAGTCCCTGTGCACGAGAAGAATTGCCAACTGATTTCCTGTATGATATGATCATGCACATACCAACGGCAGGCTCTCGATCATATCATAAGAGAGAAGCAGGCCAGACCGTAGAGAGGAAGAAGAGGGATGGCATGAAGGGCATACGTGATACAGCCGGCGGCTGTGGTACAGAGATCTCTCATGCGAGTGCGGCGATATGGAAAAGATACAAGAGCATAGCGGATCATCGGTCCTGCTGAGAGCGGTCACGCTCCTTGCTGCGATCGGTTCAGCATGGCTGTTCCCTCAGCTTGGGTGGTGGGCAGCAGACCGTCTGGGAGGCATAGCAGGATACCGGCAGTTCTCCATCTGGTGGGATATCATCCACCACGTGGTGCAGATGCTCCCTGCACTGATGATCATGCTGCTGCCGATCGGCGGCAGGAGAGCTGCACACTGGGGATTCAACCTGCAGCATGCAGCACAGATCAGAAAGACCATCACCTCCTTCACTCTGGGCTTCCTCATCTTCTTCACGCTGGGAAAACTGCTCTATCTGTGGATCAACAACTGGCCCTGGATCCTCGACACAGACCCCGGGCTCAAATCCATACACAGCGTCATCCTCTTCCGCCTGATCATGCCGGGGATCTCCGAAGAACTCCTCTTCCGGGCATACCTCATGGGTATCCTCATGATCGCATGGAAGGAGGTGCTGACACTGGGGACCATAGAGCTGCCGATCGCAGGAGTCATCGCGGCGCTGCTGTTCACCGCAGCACACCTCGGGATCTCCTTCAGCCCCCTGGCGATCATCCATGCAAACCCCGGACAACTGCTGTTCGCCTTCATCTTCGGCATCGTCTATGCGATCCTCTTCTACCGGACCAAGAGCATCCTCGTCCCCATCGTCATCCACAATGTCATCGATGGCCTCGGGACTCTCATCGACTACCTGCTCACCTGCATCTTCCTCTCCTGATCCCCCCTCCTCTCTCTCCAGGGTCTGTGGACCTGCTCCCCTGAGCAGTTCCTGACTCTCGAACTTCTTCTACCAGCACACTGCAAATGCTCTTTGACAGATCACAGGACCCACATAGTATCCCTATAGACATATGTAGCATGCTCTATAGCTATAAGAGATGTGCCTGATGGCAAAGAAACTACGATATCGGGGACTTCCCAACAGGTACCCACTCACATCGTAAGCATCAAACTACATACACCCTATACACAGGTAAAGAGTTTTCTAAATCTGTACGATTCTCTGGAATTCAGCCAATTCTCTAAAAAGAGAGACAGTGGATGAGCAGAGTATCTGTGTTGTAGTACTCATCCAGACGATGGACCGCAAAGCCCTTGTGTCTTGGTATGGTATACACGGTCATGTGTGCTTTCAATTCAGGAGATCGGTTCCACAGAAGATACTGACTGTGATCCACCTGATGTGATCGCATGTCACGGATCAGTGTCATCTGACCTGCCAGATAGGCGACATACGCATAGAGATCAAGATCCCAAAGATGTGGTGATGAAGTATCGGCAGGAGGCGGATTGATGAACAGCTTCATGGGCATGTGGTGAGAAAATCAGATTGACGACAGCAATGCTTGGACTTGTTCAAAGGCGTCCCGGTGGATCATCTCGATTTCCTGTGTATCCGATACATCCATGAAGTTCGCAACATCAACCGGACCAGCATGATTAACCGAAGCGAATTTTTCCGACAATTTTTCTTTCATCTCACGAACAACAGGTGTTTCGGAAGATCCGGAGAATTCAAGCGCCAACTGTTTGGCACCACCTGGATAATGCTTTAGCAAGAAATAGATATCGTAGGCATCTTTTGCCTTGCCTCTCCCCATTGCGGCGGTTTTCATGACAACATACGGAACGAGAGCGACAACGTTCACCCGTGCCGTATCGATTGCTCCATCAGGTCGTGGTGCTTCCACTGTGACCCGTCGCGGTTCAAACTTGCATGCATAATCTCCTCCGGATGCCTTTATGTCCTTCAGAATAATCGATACTGCTGCGCAGATCCTCATCATTGATCATGGTTCTATCTCCTTATTAAGAATGGCTTCGGCCATCTCCTCTCCACGACCTTTCAGCCGCATACAATCCAAATATACTTGCACAGGAGAGGCTATGTGCTGATCCTTGATAATCCTTGCATCATGAAGCATCTCATCGCTGGGAAGCACATGGATCTGTACGTTCGCACCAGAGGCTACCTGCTTGCATGCAGCGGCATCCAAAAAAGCATTGAGTTCCCTTTCCCGTATCAGCAAGTGCACCTTGTTATACCGAACCACAGGCGCGTACCTCACACCACCTGCAAAACCGGTGAGATGACAGTCGATTCCCAAATCGACTTTGATCTGACGAACCATATCTTCAAATTCCGGAATCGACAGAAGCGTATGATAACCCACTACTTCGAACGACGCCGATTTCTGCTCATATGCCTCACTCCAAGCGTACATGATCGCTTGTGGTTTCAGGATCTGCAATCCATCCGGGGACATCCGTGCCCAAAGTTGTTCAGAAAGATAGTCCTTCACCTTGGAGACCTGTCCGATGCTACATTGCAATGTATCTGCAAGGAGGCTCAACTTCCACTGATAGGTAACATCACGCATGATCTCCCTAAGGATCAGCGACGAAACTTTCGAGGAAGGATCGAATATGTTTTTGGCCGTGCGTTTCTTGGCAAACTTGTTCGGGTGTCCCTGATCGCTTATGTAGAGAGAACCGATAGACAGCCTGCAGTTTCCCGACATGTCCATGTACCCGATGCCGAGCCGATCGCATTGTTTGGCCGACTCTCCAGATATGTAGGGAGCCATGATCACAGAATACCTGTTTTCACGGTTAACATGTTCAAATTCCTGTTCACTGACGACTTCAGTGATAATGGATGGGAATGCCCTGCTCATGACGGTCACATCAAGGGTAAGCTTCGTTTCATCCTTGAGGACAAGCTGTGCGAGGAATCCATCTTTCTTGTCACCGAGATGGTCACATCGGACGATCACAGGAATTCTTGCCAAGCTGGTGCTGAGCTGTTCATATTCCTTCACATACACTGTAGAAGCAACTTTCATTAATAAGCCCCCTTTCACCACGGTGGTGAAACCATTATATATAATGAAATGGCACATTGCAACACTTCTTCAGAGCACTTTCACTGATACTAGCACGTTCACCCCGGCGATGAAGGCATGGAACATCGTGAACCCATGCAATCGTTATAACGAATCTCACTCACGTATTGAGCTTGGGAGGTGAAGCCTATCATGTTTCCATGAGAGAAAATCGAGGAGTTTTGAAGCATCGACGCCGATGACATAGAGATGGGAATGACTCACTGCAGACAGATCAGGACCACGGGGAGGGGGAGACCTCGACTGAACGATTCTAACAGTCGGTTACCTGATTCCCTGCTCACCTGCATCTTCCTCTCCTGATCCCCCCTCCTCTCTCTCCAGGGTCTGTGGACCTGCTCCCCTGAGCAGTTCCTGACTCTCGAACTTCTTCTACCAGCACACTGCATATTCTCTTTGACAGATCACTTAACCCATGCTATTCTTATAGACATCTAGAAGACTATATATCTATAAGAGGTGTGCCTGATGGCAAAGAAACTACGATATCTGGAAATAGCCCAGATCCTCAAGACCAGGATACTCCAGGGAGAGTTCCCCCTCGGGCAGGCACTCCCCAGCCAGAAGGAGCTCTCAGAGATCTTCAATACCTCGGTGATGACTACCCGGGGAGCCCTTGCCGAGCTGGAACAGGAGGGCATCATCCACATCATCCATGGGGTGGGGACCTTCGTAGCGGCTCCTGAGGTACACTCGGACACGCTCAGCCTGCAGGGCTTCCAGAACGAGATGGACCGCCAGAAGATGCCGGTCACCACCACCGTCCTCTCAGTCGAACACCACATCAGCGACCCCAGGCTCTGTTCCCTCTTCGGCAGCAGCGATGCACAGTTCAGTGCCCTCACCCGGCTGCGATCGATAGACGGGACCCCGGTGATCTATCAGAAGTCGTATGTGGAACAGCAGTTCAGCGCAGTGATCGAACAGTACTCTGAAGACCGATCCCTCTACCAGTCCTTCGCACAGACTACCGGGACCATGGTGACCAAGGGCAAAGAGATCATGACCCCGGTCCTGCTGCCCGAAGAGGCAGCACAGGCCCTGGGGATCACCGAAGCCTGTACCGCCTTTCTCTCCAAGCGGATCAGTATCAGTATCCATGACAAGGTGGTACTCTATGATGAAGCCTACCTGCCGGGACCCTATGTGATCATGGCATCGAGCAGACAGGGTAAGCGCAACACCTTCAAGTACATCATCAACAAAGAGGGGACGATCGACTCGATCGACAGCTTCAACGACACCGACCTGTGGGAGGACCTGATCTGATGCATGAGAAACAGTCTCTACGTATAGAGCAGCTGAAGAAGAGCTACCCGGGTGTCCAGGCACTCAAAGGAGTCTCTCTGGAGTTCAACACCGGGGAGGTCCATGGACTGATCGGTGAGAACGGCGCAGGGAAATCGACCCTGATCAAGATCCTTGCCGGCATCGTCAAAGCCGATGAGGGAAAGATCTTCATCAAAGGAGAAGAGGTCTCCATCAGGTCCAGCAAGGACTCAGCGGCCCACCGACTCTCGTTCATCCACCAGGAACTCAATCTGGTGACCTACTTCAATGCGATGGAGAACATCTTCCTCGGACACTCCTACCCCAGGAAGTACGGCCTGCTGGTAGACTGGGACCAGCTGAAGGCGAAGACCGAGGAGATCACCCGGACCCTGCAGGTACAGTTCCCCCTGAGGCGACCGGTGAGTTACCTCTCAGCGGTCGACCGTGCGATGGTAGCCATCGCACGAGCCTTCGCAGTAGCAGGAGATGTCTACTTCATGGATGAACCTGCCACAGCGCTCACTGACATCGAGAAGGAGAAACTCTTCAAGGTGATCAGAACGCTCAAAGAGGCGGGAAAGACCGTCATCTATGTCTCCCATAACCTTGATGACGTACTGCAGATCACCGACCGGATCACCGTCATGCGAGACGGGATGGTGGTAGGATGTTCGAAGACCTCAGAGTTCACCAAGGACTCTCTGATCAGCAGCATGATCGGCAAGGACCTCGAATCGGCCTTCCCTGAGAAGAGCGGTACCATTGGAGAGCAGGTACTGAAAGTCTCCCACCTCTCCAACTCACACGTCCATGATATCAGCTTCGAGCTCAGAGCCGGGGAGATCCTCGGGATCGGGGGACTCGTCGGGTCCGGGAGGACCGAACTGCTCGAATCGATCTTCGGAGCACGAGCACTCAGCGGCGGGACGATGGAGCTGGACGGGAGGGACTACCGTCCCTCCTCCCCCGGAGCTGCCATAGACCGAGCCGTGGTACTCGTCCCGGAAGAACGCAGGAAACAGGGGCTGGTCCTCAGCAGATCGATCTATGAGAACATCTCACTGATGTCGCTGCGGGACCTCTCCACTGCAGGCTTCCTCGACCATGCAAAGATCAAGAAGATGACCCTGCAATCAGGCAGGGCGGTACGGCTCAAGAGTGAAGACTATACCAACCATGTCGGGACCCTCTCAGGAGGGAACCAGCAGAAAGTCGTCTTTGCCAGGACCACCCTGCAGCGACCGCGCATCCTGATGCTCGATGAACCCTCCAAAGGGGTCGATGTGGGGGCACGATTCGAGATCTACAGCATCATCAGGGAACTGGCAGCATCGGGGACCGGAGTGATCCTCGTGAGCTCCGACTTCAACGAAGTCCTGGGACTCGCAGACCGGATCCTGTTCATCAAAGAGGGTCAGATGACCTGTATCAAAGAAAACACGAACATGCAGCAGGAAGCATACCTGAACCACTGCTACGGGAGAGCTACGACATGAAAGCACACACACTCGATACGGATAAGAAAGAGCACAGAGGAGCGTTCATACGCACCTGGGGGACCCTTATGGGATTCATCCTCCTGCTTACCCTCTTCTCGGTGATCAGACCTGATGTCTTCCCCTCTGCACGGAACCTGCAGAACATCATCGAACAGGTAGCCACTCTGGCTATCGTAGCCTCGGGAGTGACCGTCGTCATGATCACCGGGGACTTCGACCTCTCAGTCGGAGCCATCGCATCCCTGGTCGGGATCGTCTGTGCCCTGCTGATGAAGGCCGGGATGGGGACCTTCTTGAGTATCATCCTCGCCCTGGGGCTGGGGACCACAGCGGGACTGCTCAACGGGCTGATCATCGCCTACGGGGGGCTGTCGGCCTTCGTCGGCACTCTGGCGACCATGACCGCCTTCAGCGGAGCCGCCCTGCTCATATCGAAGGGGACCACGGTCTTCGGACTGCCCGAACAGTTCAGCATCCTCGGACAGGGCTCTGTGGGAGTGTTCCCGGTATCGGTGATCATCATGGTCCTCACCCTGCTGGTCATCTACCTGCTGCTCGAGCAGACCACCTACGGAAGACGGCTCTATGCCATAGGAGGCAATGAGGAGGCCTCATTCCTCGCAGGGATCAGGACCAGGGGAGTCCGGCTGATCGCCTTCGGCATCTCGGGGTTCTTCGCCTCCCTCGGCGGTATCGTCCTGACGAGCAGGCTCGCATCGGCACATCCCCAGGCAGGAAGTCCCTTCATGCTCAATGCGGCAGCTGCGGTCTTCCTCGGGATGACCGCCTTCCGTGAGGGAGAAGCGAACATCTGGGGGACCCTGCTGGGAGTACTGATCATGGGAGCGATGGGCAACGGCTTGAACATCCTGGGTATCAACACCTATGCACAGTCCATCCTCACAGGTATCATCATCATCCTCGCAGTGCTCACCTCATCCCTTGCGAAGAAGAAGGCCTGAGTATGAGAGAACTGATCACTGACCATCTGCAGCGCACCGGCATGCCGCTGCTCATCGGCTACCTGCCCTCCTTCTATCCCGATCCCGAGCGCTACCGGGCAGCACTCTCCTGCTGTGCAGAGCACGGCCTGAGCTCTCTGGAGATCGGTATCCCCTCACGGGATCCCTACCTCGACGGGGAGGTGATCAGGCAGGCCCTCTCACAGCTCGCGGTCCCGAAGGACCTGCTGCCGAAGCTGATCACCGACTCGGTGGAAGCCGTAGCAGCTGAGCACATCAGGAGCATCGTCATGCTCTACGACGAGACCCTCGAAGCTGTCGGGATCCCTGAGTTCGCCCGTTCGTGCATCGCCTCACAGGCAGCTGCCGTACTGGTACCGAACATCACAGAAGCCCATCGTGAACTGCTGCACTCCTCCCTGCAGGGCTCCTCGGTCGAGATCGTCTCCTTCATCGGGTTCGACAAGAGTGAAGAGCAGATTGCACACATCCTTGCCTGTACCACCGGCTTCGTCTATCTGCAGTCTACCGAGGGCAGTACCGGAGGACAGTTCACCGCAAGTAACGCAGCAAAGAGCAGATTCGAGGCAGTGAAACGGATGGCAGAAGTCTATGACCTTCCGGTAGCCCTGGGGTTCGGGATCAGCACGGCAGCAGATGTGCATCAGGCAGCTGCCATGGGTGCGGATGCGGTGATCATCGGTACAGCATTCGTGAAGGCTGCTGCATCGGACCTCAGTCGCTTCTCCTCGTACCTGAGTACGTTCGATCCCTATCTGAAGAAGGAGAGACCGCTATGCAGTACCTGATCTCTGTCGATATCGGGACTACCGCCCTGAAATCATCGCTGGTAGGACGGGACGGGACGATCCTTGATGCCCGTTCACAGGAGTACCCCCTGATCGTGAACGGCCCTGCCATCGAGCAGGATCCTCAGCTCTGGTGGGAAGCCTTCTGCCATACCGTCTGTGAACTCATGGCAGCTCACCCCTCTGTGCAGCCGCAGGCACTGGTGCTCAGCGGCCAGATGCAGGACCTCATCAGGATCGAAGGCAGCACGTGCAGTGATCCTGCGATCCTCTACTCTGACACCCGTGCTCAGAGTGAGTTCGAGCAGTTCGCAGCCTCGATGGGTATCCAGGAGCTCTGCGAGATCACGCAGAACCATCCGGATGCCTCCTCACTGCCTGCGAAGATCATGCTGCTCAAGAGCCGCAGCGCTTTCACAGCAGAGACCTCCCTGCTCCTCGGTGCCCATGATTACCTGTGCTGGAGACTTACCGGCAGGTCCGTCACCGATCCGACCAATGCAGCTACCACCGGGCTGTTGAACTACCGAACGAGCTGCTGGGATGAGCAGATCCTCTCAGTGCTGGGAATCACCGAAGAGACCCTGCCGATCATCGAATCAGCAGGGAGTATCACCGGGGAGATCACCCCGGAGGCAGCTGCCTCCTGCAGCCTGCCTGCAGGGCTGCCGGTCATCCACGGAGCCGGGGATGCGGCCTCCTCGACCGTCGGGGCGGGAGCCGGAGATGCAGGAGTCTACTCCTGCTACATCGGGACCTCCGGATGGATGGCTGCCACCACACCACAGCCGGTCGATCCCTCCTGCGGGATGTTCAATCTCAAGCACCCCGATGGTGCAGCGACCATCGCCATCGGTGCGATGCGTACCGCAGGCGGTACGATCTCCTGGCTGCTCGATACCTTCGGTATCACTGAAGACAAGTACCGGCAGCTCCAGGAGATCGCCTCACAGGCAGCACCCGGGTCCTCGGGACTCTTCTTCCTGCCCTATCTGCAGGGAGAGCGTTCGCCCTTCATGGATGCATCTGCGATGGGCGGGTATATAGGGATCAGCCGTGATACCGGCAGAGCTCAGATGTTCCGTGCGGTACTCGAAGGGATCTGCTACGGACTTGCCTCCATCTATGAGAAGATCGAGGAGGGTACGGGGGTACAGGCGACCCATGTGGTAGCCACAGGCGGCGGTGCTGAGAATCTGCTGCTGATGGAGATCCTCTCTTCGGTCCTGGGCATCCCGGTCCATATCGCAGCCGAGAGTGCCCTCAACGGGGTACTCGGTAGTGTGGTCGTCGCAGGGAAAGCCCTTGGTTGGCAGGATGACTATCGGCTCCCTGATGGCTATATGAAGATAGAGCGGATCATCATGCCCGATAGAGAGGCACACATGGTGTATCAGAAGGGCCTTGACGTGTTCACCGGACTCTACCCTGCTCTGAGGGAAGAGTTTCACCATATGACGACTGTGTTCCAGAGATGAGTAATGAGTAATGAGAGAAGAGAAACGAAAAGGAGAGACGAAGATGAGAAGAATGAGAACTGTTGTACTGATCCTCTGTGTTCTGGCAGCATCCGCTGTACCCCTGTGGTCTGCAGGAAGCAGCGAACAAGCTGATACGACCACTATCGCTATTGTCACACCCTACATGGCGAATGCGACGACTGCCTATGTGATCGAACAGCTCAAGAGCGAAGCCACCGAAAGGGGCTGGAAGGTGACCGTATCTGATACTGCAGGAGACTTCGGTCTGCTGGTCAGCAGGATCGAAGATGCGGTAGCTCAGGATGTGGATGCCATCGTACTGGGTATGGGAGATCCTACTCAGATGACCAAGGGGATCACCTCAGCGAAGGAAGCCGGGATCCCGGTATTCGGTCTTGATGCCGGTCTGACTGACGGAGTGGTGCTGAACATCACCTCCGACAATGCAGATCTGGGTACCCAGACCGCGCAGGTGCTCGCAGATGCCATCGGAGGAGAGGGCAAGGTCCTGATGTATACCCATGATCCCCATCCGGGAGTCCGAGCCCGTGCTATCGGTGCGAAGAAGGTGTTCGACAGCTATGAGGGGATCACCGTCGTACAGAGTTTCCACATCGATGTACCGGGACCTGTCGATAACGCCAGGAAGATCACCGAGGACGTACTCACTGCCTCCAGTGATATTGACGGGATCTGGGCCGGTTGGGATGAACCTGCCTATGGGACGACCCAGGCGCTCGAAGCTGCAGGGATCACCTCAGTGAAAGTAGTCGGTATCGACGGTACGGACTTCGCCAAGGCCGAGATCGATACGGGCGGACCCTTCGTCGGTACGATCGAACAGGACTTCGATGCCATGGCTTCACAGCTGGCAGAGCTCATGGCAGCGTACTTCGAGGGCGAGATGCCCTCATCAGATATGTATCTGGTACCCGGCAAGCTCTACAGAAGGTAACAGGTAGTGCTGCAGCACACACAGAAGAAGATGTTTTCTGACCATTGATAGAGCCCTGAGAGCAGCAGCTGCAGCTCTCAGGGCTCTGCCTGTATACAGACCCGAAGGGTCGTATCAGGGTCTCTGTGACCTTGGGTCTGCACTTTCCACATAGACTGTAGCCACGCAGATCTGCTGCTCTGTGCATGCTCATCCGGCGAGAAAGCGGCTGCAGGCGATATGGAGGCTCACCATACTGCCTGCCGGGTAGTACTCGGAGGTATGGGTCTGACCTGTATCTTCGAGGGGACGTCACTGTTCTTTCGTGCCAGGAACAGACCATTATCTGTCGACTGTCTGTGGTATGCACCAAGGGTCAGTGTAAGGTTCCATCTCCCTGCGGTTCCATAAACCGAAGTCCTAACGTACCAAGTCTATGATTTTTCTATTATGTCATTCAATCACCTTGAAAATCACCACCTGTAGGCAGATTCGGTGTTTTTAAAAGAAACAAGCCGGTCAGGGGCTGTTCATTTGACCGTGAACCCTTCTGTTGTTGGTCTTCCCTGCCATGAGTTACCGTCGGATCTGTAGTACTGCCGCATCACTGAATTGTCAATTCTTCCCAGTTCCACAATGAAGACTTGTCCGGTCTCAATTGTCATGGGATAGTTGTCAAAAGGAAGGACATCACCGGTTCTTGGATAATCCTTGAGATCCTCATAGGCTCCCTCGATACGCCAGAAATCCCTGTAGGTAACATCCCGGAACCCCCTGAGATCTTCTCTTCCAAAATAGGAAGCAGAATACTGGGACTCTCCGATCATGATCTTGTCGACTCGAGTCGGCTGGATATCCTTTGCTAAGAATCTCAGGTCTACAGAATCTATAGAAAGCCCCAGAGCATGCAACTGATTTGCCATACAGGGTATCTGGTTGGTATGATCCTGTGACTTCAGCCCGGTGTGAGCAGAACCGTAGATACCCATGATATCTTCATCCTCCAGACTCCTCAATTCATATAAGAAGTTCTCAACCATCGCATACTCTCTATACACTTTGTGTTTTTCTTTATAGTACTTCTTGCCTTGAGCGATGACTTCCAGAGTTCTCACATACTGATGAGAGTCTTTCCGACCTGTGTCTTCCAGCAGTTTTACATACCTCTTCCCGATTGTATCGTATTGATGCCCCACGTCGGTCCCGTGAAAGATTGTTTCGGGATATTGTTGTTTTATGTTCATATAAAAAGCCAGGACATCCGGATTGTTTGCCGAAGTCCCTTCCCAATCCTTATAAAGGGCTTCAATAATCTCGTCACTCCCTTCAGTCATCCATAGATTCAGCAGTTCTGCGGTATAATACGGCATTTCGATAAACAGATGTCTCAGGCCCTCGATTGTATAGAACTCACCCCATATTTCCAGTTCGCCCTCGAGAATGTTCTTGATCCCGTGGGTTTCCCCATACAAGTAGATCTTCCCCCTATATTCGATTGAGGGACACTCTTGCACCTGGCGCACTTGTGTAGAACAGAATGCCGGCAGGAGCAGTATGAAACATATGATCACGAACTTAATCTGTATACTGAATTTCTTCATAGATATCATTATCCTACGATAATCCTAAAAGTAGAACTATATCCCAACCCATCTTCACTAAATCTTGAATTCATGCATTCCTGAGCACTTTCTTGCGATTTAGATTGCATCAGAAGGCTGTCTGTTGTATCCTATATATAGGTCTACCTAGACCTGTATAGTACTACCGGGAGGCGACAGCCCATGGCATTCATAAAAGTGCAGAAACTGGTGAGAAATGAAGATGGAAGTATCAGAAGTGGCAGTGCCTCTATCCTGGTGACAGAATACGACAGGTCTGCTAAGCACCTCTCCCGCCACAGAATCCGCGAGAAGCTCGGGAAGGTACTATCTCTTGATCCCACAGGGAAAAGAGGGGTATTCCTCTCTCCTACCAGGGGTCTTGTGGCCTATGATGCTGTTTCTGATACTTTTGAACATGTAGGGAAGGATGATCATAGGGTCAGCGATCTTGGTCTCTTTGCAGAGCCCCAGATTCATACGGTATTCGGCGATGCATACCTCTTTCTTAAGGTTTGTCAAGAATCAGCCCTGCTTCAGGTTCTCAGGACCGCTTTTTCACAAGATAGGGAGTATGAGCGGGTGCTCAGTCACCTGCTTCACTCAGTCCTGAAGGATGGGTCCAGGATCTCCTGTGATGACTACATCGGCAAATCCTTCGCTTCCTATCTCTTTGATTCGATTCCCATCGGGTCTCTTGGCAGCGACACAGCCTACTTCTCTATGATGGGCGAGGATACAAGCAGGCTCGCCTTCTTCAAGGCTTTTGTCACTGACATGAGGGAAAAGCATCCTGGATTTGGCATTGGGTGCTATGTGGACTCAACTCCCCTGCCCAATACCATCAAGGATAACCCGTTCAATGCCCTGTGCAGTCATGG
>JAIPFY010000059.1 GCA_021736385.1 Spirochaetia bacterium
TTCTGTTAATCCCAGTCCTCTGGGATCAACAATCTCTTGAAATGAATCTTCGAGAAGCAGATCACCCTCTCAGACTCAAAGATACTGTGTGGATTCGATCAAAATATTCTGCTGTTTGGAGCTGTTATACGGATTCAGGATATTGTTTACCGAGTAATTATCTAACAGGATTGAAGCCTCCTGTTGTAGGATTTTACGAACTGTCTGTAGGGATTTGTGTAAAATGCCAATTAAGACTTGAGTTCTTCACAACTAAGCGATTCCAGGTTTTACTGTAGTTGTTTCTCTTCTTCCCTGGATGAACTTCTCTGTCCCCAGTGAGTATACGACCTATCAGATAATAAGGATCGTCCGCAGAAAGGACGGACAGATGCTCACTGACCTCTACCGGCTGCACCGGGAGGATGATGACTTCTATATCTCCATGTACCAGAGACAGCAGACAGAGATGGAAGAACTCATGTCGCTTGACATGAGTTCAGACCTCAATACCGCATGAGGTGCAGAGGACCTGTATAGATGAACTCAGGGGGAGGCCCCCCCTGAATGCTCAAGGTCACCACTAGTAGCTACCACATCATATAGTCATCGAAGGTAAGTACGATATGCTCCCGGTCGACTGAAGGGTCCCACTCATGCAGATAGGTATCCCCATCACTATCGATGGCCAGGAAGGTCAGCAGTCCCCCGCTCGCGAGAGCCTGAGCGATGACCGGATAGTCTTGGGGATCGAACGACAGATCCCCATAATCCTCCAGAGAAAAGATAGACAGAAGACTCTCGCCCCAGTCCCCTTCAGCGATCATACCCATATCGACCAGATAGAGATACTCGAGCGTATAACCGGTCCGGTTCTCCACCGTCATCGCTCCGAGGGCCGCAGGTTCAGCTTCCTCATCGATCCAGTAGGATTCATGGTCGGTAGCACTGATCGTGATCTCCCAGGATTCGAGGTCCGGGATCCATTGATGCAGGTACATTTCCCCCGTGTCAGAACTTGCGACGATGGTGAGCATCTGAAACACATCAATGACCGCTGCATTGATCCAGATGAAGTCCTCAGGGTCGATGCTGATCATCTGTCCATCTGGCAGGGTGGAGTATCCCAGGACATCAGTTCCCAACGTATCACTCTCGAGCATCAGGTCATCGAGGATATAGAGATAGGTGAGCTCCTGACCGGTCTGGTTGGTGATGCTGAAATTCTGACCTGAGGATATCGGGACCCCGGTGATATACTCCGGTATCCAGGCACTGCTGTCATACAGGACCCGTGCCCAGTAGAGCTCATCGACGATCTCGGAGATCGGGATGATGAAGTCCATATCACGGGCATCGGTATAGTAGGCGACCACCATACCCACGACCTCCTGGTCCTCATTGATCACCGGGCCGCCACTGTTCCCCCCGTCGAACTTCATGGAGACATCATAGAAGTCATGACCTCCGCCCATGAAATCAGGCTGGAAAGAACTGATGCTCCCCTCGGTGATCTTCAGGTTCCCGGTCACCGGGAACCCGGAGGCCCAGATCCTGTCAAGGAGGTGCACATCATCAGCGAAATCAAGATATCGTGTCTGCTGATACTGATCGATCTTCAGTACCGCCCAATCACGCCCGTAGTTCCAGACGACCGGCTCAGCCTCATAGCGATATCCGTCAGGAGCGAGGACTTCCAGAGTACAGCCGAAAAGGAAATGATCCTCGATCACATGGAAGTTCGTGCAGACCAGACCGTTCTCCGAGATGAAGAACCCCGATCCGAACGACCATACCTGCCCGCTCTCATCGATGTTGTCGACTCTCACGGTGACATCGGTCAGGGTCTCCCTGATCGCAGCGGTATCTGCAGCGGTGAATTGTAGCGCACACAACAGTGCAAGCATGATGAACATGATCTTCTTTCTGGTCATGGGTCCTTCCTCTTCGAGATGATACTCTGTAGCTGATTATCTCATAAAGACTCATAGCTTGGCTATCCCCGAAGAGAGCAAACACCATACGCTCCTCTCTTCTCAGAAGCCTCCGGGTCCATGCTCCAGGATATGCTGCCAGATGGACCTTCATCACAGCAGCTCATCATTGGTGAACTGCTTGACCAGGAGTCGATGATCCGCAGCTGCAGCGAACCCCGGCCGGTACCGATGGAGGCATCCTGAGTCGTGTAGCAGGGATCGAAGCCATGGGTGAGAACCCTCCCGCTGTCTGCTATACTCTTTTCCGGCTCAGCAGACGTTCCTGGGTTAAAGAGAGCTGCTGCGGAGATCAGGGTATACATGGATGATTGAGGGAATAGACCCCTCGTATCGTACGTGTGAAGCCCTTGCACGGGCAGACACCCTTGCTTTTGACTCGTTCGTTATGAGAAGCTATACTCCTACATGAAGAGAGGTCTGTATGGAAGAGTGGGATGTGTATTCACAAGATCGGATCAGAACCGGGAAGATTCAACGAGGGGAAGAGATCCCCCAGGGGTCCTTCAGGATCGTGGTGCATATATGCATATTCAACACTGAAGGTACCATGCTTATCCAACAGCGGCAGCTATCCAAAAAGAGCTACCCGAATGCCTGGGATCTGTCGGTCGGGGGGTGCGTACGTGCTGGTGAATCCAGTGATCAGGCAGCCCAGAGAGAAGTCATGGAGGAACTGGGCATCTCTCTTGATCTTGAAGAACACAGGCCACATGTGACGATCCATTTTGAACAGGGCTTTGACGATTATTACGTGATACACCAGGACGTGGATGTGAATGCTCTCGAACTGCAGCGCGAGGAGGTGCAGCAAGCCGCATGGGCGACTCAAGCAGAGATACACAGCATGATCGACGAGGGAACATTCATCCCCTACCATACAAGTCTTATTGACCTGCTCTTCAGCATGAGAGAGATCCGGGATAGCCGTACTCATCTGTGAAGATAACCGGTACCAGCGTGGATCATGATCCGATGATGCGGACAACACATCCTCCTGCATGGCGGCACGCTGCTTACCGTGGCGTTCCCGGGTAGAGATCATCTCTCATGGTCTTTGAGAGTCGAATACCTACGTGCTCCTGGATCCCTTTTTCCGTTTGATCATTCGAGAAACCACACGGCTGACCATAGAGCCGATCAGTGTGGCACCCGCAGTGGAGTAGATGACAAATCGTATATCATCGTACAACAGGATGCGAATGAACCGATGCATCGTCCGTACCAGCACTGAGGGTATCGCAACATCCATGATCACCGCATCTACGGAAAAGACTGACCCTGCCTCTGTACACCAGGCGGTTCTCATGATATGAGCATCTTCGATCAGCAGTACGCCATCTGCGACCGATGTTCGAATACGCTGATCGGAACCGGTGAGCACACCGGTGCGGGTACGATGGTACATCTGCCCTGATTCGATGAGAGAGCCGAGAGTCACAATGCGATACGAGCCCCACGGGGTTCTTCTTGGCGGGCTGATATGGTACCCGAGAACGGCCTTGACCTGCTCATCCGACAGGGATGAGAGACGGTCGCTGATAGCCCGGAATGCTGTATCCGTTGGAGCCCATACGGTCTTATCAGCCAGTACCGGGTCAGACAGGATCGCAAACCCTTCAGGATCGTATCGACGGAACAAGTTCAGGAACGTGTCGTGATCTCCCGTTGCCTGAAGGACATCAACAACGCTCAGACCAGATCCCTCTTGCTCACAGATACACTGGTACGCAGTGCCGATCCCCTCTTCTTCTGCACACAAAGACGTAACGAACATGCCAGTGTACAGACCGATGAGTACGATGAAGACGATGTTCCTGATGGGGTCGTGTGCTGTGTTCATAACCCTCTCTCCTTGATTCTCTACATGCCTATGTGACACTGCACCGGCGGGAAAGCAGCATACCCTCTGACAACGAGAAAGCAGTGTTTCGTCAAAGCATGAAGATGACCAGAAGACTGAGAACCGCTGCGATCGCATACAGGACCGTGCTGTACCTCAGTACTCGTGCACCATCCATCCCATCAAACGGGAAGAACGGGATCACTTGGAAGATGATGACCATCTTCAGGATCATTCCCAGCCCCGCATGGAAGATCTCTGGATACAAGCGACTCAACCCCACAGAGACAAGGACCATACTCATCCAGGTCGCAAAGGCTTGCAGGCCGCTGTACCGAGCGAACTCACGGTCTCGCCAGATGTCTTCTTCTGGTACGAAAGATCCAAAGGTCGGCCACCAGGAACCGAAGGCCAACGCCACTAGGACGCTCAGCGAAGTTCCCCCCTGCGGCGCATCGAACCTGACAGGCCCGGACGTTCTGGCAACAGGATAGGCCACCACCATCCTCAATGCAGTGATCCCTGCCACCACCGCCGTACCGATAATGAAAAACTCCATACCCCGCAGGGAAAAGAGCGAGAGAGCCATTCCGATGAACAGTGAGAAGGTAAGACTTTTCAGGATCGCCCATCGTTTGGGGTGAACAGGTTCATCGGTACGGGAATCATCTTTGACCCAGGTACTGTATCCCGTTGCGAATGAGTATCCGAGCCGTTTGATACAGCTCTTCGCTGAATAGCCGAACAACGATCTCAACACACTCACTCGAGTGTAGCCATGTTTCGCAAACATGTTCCAGGAAGCGGTGTTATCACTACGGACCAGACTGAACTGGGTCTTCAGCCCCTGTTCATCCATAGCCTGGATCCCCGCTTCTATGAGGCGTGATCCGAGTCTGTGGCCCTGAGCCTCAGGGTCGACAAAGATCCAGGACAGCATCCCTTCGGTGGGACTCACCTGATCGATAAAGACCCCACCGACGAAATCATCTCCATCATGAGCATAGAACCCCCATTTCGGGTCTTTCGGAAGCATGATGGATGCCCCTATCCCAAATACACGTATAGCGACTGCTCTGGTCTTTTGTCCCGCTTCTGGAGTATGGATCGGTGTGATCTCATAAGTACTCATAGTGTGTATCCTCTCTGCTGCTCTCACACAGGACCATCTTCTCCTTGAAGATAGCCGTGTAACCTTTACGTTACTATACACTACTACATCATTGTGATAATGTCACGTATACGTTACATGTTTTTCAGAGGAGGCGACCGTGATCTCTGCTCCAAGACTCTCATTCATGTGGAATGCGGCAATGGGAAGCTTCGGCATCATATTCTGGATCTATGGCATCATCACGCTCCTGTTTCCGAAGATCTTTGCGCCCTTCGGGTATATCCTGGCTATCCTCGGTGGGCTGCTCGCAGTCTTCCTCATCGCTACAGAGGTGATCGCTGGAAAAGGAACAGTTGAACGCGCATGGGACGAGGGTACTGAGCACGACTCAAACCGCGCGTACCAGTTCGGCTTCACTGTGGCCTGGGTCGTATATCTGGTGTTCTGGCTGCTGATCACCCGCGGGTTGGTCCCTGTGGAGGCAGCATTCCCGTCAATGGGTGCCTTCACCGGTGGATCCTATTGTCTCTTTATGGGTATTACTGGACTGAGGGGATGGTATGAAACTCGTAACACACCTGACTGAGCGTCGCAAGTCTGCCGGACTGACCCAGTCACAGCTCGCTGAGATCGTGGGGGTCTCACGAAAGACCATCAACACGGTGGAGAATCATGTCTTCGTCCCCTCCACCGTCCTCGCGCTGAAACTCGCTCGAGCGCTTGAGTGCAGTGTCCACGATCTGTTTGAACTCCCACAGGATGCTTGACCGACAGGCACACCAGAGCAGCCAGATCCTGAAGGGATCGTTATGGGTGACTCCTGCCACCTGTATCTCTTGCCTCATGTGAGACCTGATCGCTGCTGAACTGCTGCAGCGGGCGGGCCTCAAGACTCCTTCATCGGAAGAAGGGGGAGACTCCATCGATCAGAACAGCCATGAACGCATAGTACAGCAGCAGGATCAGGACGAGGAACGTACGAAGCTTCCTCCGATCTGCTGATGCAGCTTTGTTCCAGCCGGCACCCATCCGCCAGAGGACCAGTGAATCGGAGAGAGTGAGGATCATCCCTGCGAACGCAAGATACCCGGGCTCTGCCAGCAGGGACGCACATGCACCGGAAGCAAGAACTGCCAACCCTGCACCATACAGCCTCAGCTGAAGACGTACACTCCTTGAGATGACATGGAACCTGTCGATCAGGAGGACAAGCCCCCCAACCCCACAGGTCCCGATCATGATCCCGGGGACTGAGGGGGTCCTGATGAACAGCACTATGCCCAGGAACACGTTCACCAGAAGAAAGAGGATCCCGGCAGCAGTGACTGTCCAGGGGGTACTCTCAGGAGGTCTGCCCGCCTGAGATTCCACGACCTGCGAACCCTCGATCCCCAGTTCCCCAATCCCCATCGCCAGCAGGAGCAGGACCTCGGGGAACACCAGCTGCCCGGTAGTGATGATCATGACCCCGCAGGACCAGAAGAGCATCCCCGGGGTGGTGATACGTCTGGCAACATGGAGAGTCCTCGATGGTACCTTGAAATAGTACATCTGGATGATGAAATTGGTTGTGATGAGCATCAGCCATAGTATATGAAGCATAGAAGATTATAGGGGTGCAGGTTCCCGGAAGTCAACTGAAATACGATCCTGATGCAGCTGCAGGAATGATACCAGAAGATGATTCCCCGGGAGGGAATCGCGGATCCTTCCGGTCCAGAGCTGGTCCATCGGACAGAGAGGAGCCCCTGGCTATTGATACGATGCCCCCTTTTCAGCCATACTCAGAACGTCAGAATAGATCATGAAAGAGGATAGTATGCAAGAAATCAGAATTGGGATTCTCGGATTCGGGACCGTGGGAGCAGGGGTAGTCGAAGGATTTCAGAGAAATGGGAAGCTGATCGAACAGAGGACCGGTATCCGTGTGACGATCGCCAGGATCGCCGATCTCGATATAGAGAGTGACAGAGGGGTGACCATCGATCAGAGTCTCCTTACCACCGATGCTCAGTCGGTCATCAATGATCCGGAGATCGATGTCGTCGTCGAGTTGATCGGAGGGACCACCATCGCCAGAGATCTTGTGCTCAGTTCACTGAAGAACAGGAAGCAGGTAGTGACTGCTAACAAAGCACTCCTTGCTGAACACGGCGAGGAGATATACAGAACAGCTCAGTCCAACGGAGTAGGCATCTATTATGAGGCTGCAGTCGGCGGCGGTATACCGGTATTGAGATCCCAGCGTGCAGGGCTGATCGGGAACCGGATCGAAAGCATCTACGGGATTCTCAATGGGACCTGTAACTACATCCTGACACGTATGGAACATGAGCATCTCCCCTTCGACGATATCCTCGCTGATGCCCAGAGACTCGGCTATGCAGAGACCCCTCCTGACCTCGATATAGACGGGATCGATACAGCCCATAAAGCGGTGATCCTCGCATCGATGGCCTACGGTGCACCGGTTCCCATGGGAGCCTGTACCATCCATGGGATCAGAGGTCTGTCGAACCAGGAGATCGTGAACGCCGAAGGACTGGACTACCGGATCAAACTGCTTGCCATCATCCGTGAGATCGACGGACAGGTAGAGATCTCAGTGGAACCGACACTCATCCCGAAAGAACACATGATCGCTTCGGTGAGTGATTCATTCAATGCGGTCTTTGTGCGGGGAGACATCGTAGATGATACGATGTACTACGGACGAGGAGCCGGGAGTCTGCCGACCGGCAGTGCGGTGATCGGTGACATCCTCGAAGCCGGATCTGATCGTCTGAACGGTTCAGGGGTCCCGGTAAGTGTGACCATGATGCTCCAGAAAGATACCCTGCAGTACCTCCCTTCAGAGAAGATCATCAAACGATACTATCTCCGTCTGAGCCTCTTTGACCAGCCCGGATCTCTGGCCCAGGTCATGAAGGTCATGGGAAACCACCAGATAAGCATGGCATCTGTCGTTCAGAATGAACGCTTCAAGGGAGGCTATGCCCCGGTGATCATGCTTACCCATAAAGCCAGAGAAGCTGACCTCAAGGCCGCGATCGAAGAGATCCGGGAACTCGAGGTATCAGGAGCAGAGCCAGTGGCCCTCCGTATCGAGGACTTCGAATAAAACCGACAGGTCCACCAGCCGGTGATCGATGGGTGTCTCTGACACGTGCTCACCTGCAGAGGGAGTATCCCCATGCCACCGTATGGGGACATCCCCTGAGCAGGGACGTATCTCATACCAGCTCCAGCATCACGATCGAGTATCGAATGATGGCTTCCCTGTCCGTTCCCGCAGGCTGCTGCCGGCCTTCAGTGCGAGTCCCCAGAACAAGTTGCTGATCGGCATCGGCACGGATCGCTCATCAGACTCAGTCACGTTCACAGCTACGCATCCCCCTCTATCTTATTATTTTATATTGTGGTAGGATGCTGCATCGCAACTGGTAGTAAATCAGTCTTACCTATCGCACCATCAATCTTCCGGACTGAATCATTTCTTGAAAAATTAATGAAGGTAGATTACTTCATCTCAATATCACTCATAAGGAACACTATGAACTTCAACTCATTCGGGTTAACCGAAGAATTACTCGAGGCAGTCAACAAACAGGGATATACCATCCCCACTCCCATCCAGGCTCAGACTATCCCCGCCATCCTCGAAGGAAAGGATCTCATTGGAGGTGCCCAGACAGGTACCGGGAAGACAGCAGCGTTTGCCCTGCCTATCCTTCATCTACTCAACCAATCAGGGAAACGCACCCGCAACCCCCGCGCTCTGGTACTCTCTCCGACGAGAGAACTCGCCGCCCAGGTAGCAGAGAGCTTCCACGATTACGGTATGGCGCTCTCACTACGCACGATGAGCATCTATGGTGGTGTGAAGATCAATCCTCAGATCGCCGCCCTCCGCAGAGGAACAGACGTGCTGGTAGCCACTCCAGGACGATTATTGGATCATCTGTCTCAGAAGACCCTGGATCTCAGCGATATCGAGATACTGGTATTGGACGAAGCCGACAGGATGCTGGACATGGGTTTTGTACGCGATATCAGAAAGATCATGAGATTTCTCCCTGAGAGACGACAGAATCTGCTCTTCTCAGCAACCTACTCTCCTGAGATCCGTAAGTTCTCCCGTGACATCCTCAATGATCCTGTGGTCGTCGAGGTATCACGAAAGAACGAAGCCGCTGAAAAGGTCGAACAGTCGTTCTATTCCATCACCAAAGACCAGAAGCGCCATCTGCTCGTTCATTTCATCCAGACCCACTCCTGGTATCAGGCTCTGGTCTTTGTGAGTACGAAGCATGGTGCAGACCGGTTGAGCAAGCAACTCCTGAAAAAGGGCATCCCCGTCGGAGCCATCCACGGAAACAAGAGTCAGAATGCACGAACGCGCACCCTGAAAGATTTCAAGAAAGGAGATCTTCAGGTCCTGGTAGCTACCGATGTTGCAGCAAGGGGGATCCACATGGAAGGATTATCCCACGTGGTGAACTTCAATCTCCCACAGGTTGCCGAGGACTATATCCACCGGATCGGACGAACAGGAAGAGCAGGCAAATCAGGAAAGTCTATCACCTTTGTCAGCCCTGATGAGAAGGACCAGTGGAATAAGATCCAGAGGATGCTCAAGACCTCGGTGAGAGTCTCATCCCCTGAGGGCTTTATCCCTGTGAAGAAGGATCCTGCCGAAGACGTCGATGAAAGAGGCTCTAATCCCCGACCCCGAAGACAGAATGCCCCACGACCTGTACAGCAGGGACAGAGACGGAATACCCGCTCCTCTGGTGCCGGGAGAAAACCCACTTCTGCCCGGGGCTGACAGCCCTCCTGATCTTGATGTACCACAGCCCCCAGGTCCCGATCTGCCGCCTGAAACACGACGGATACCGGATCACCGGGGGGGGGGATGCAGAAAGCAAGGATCGAAATATACTACCATGATGGGAGATTCCCGCTGGTCAATTACTTCTATCAGAGAAGCAGCTATATCTCCATTGGGTTCGGGATCAGCGGTTGATCCAGCCGTATACAGGAGCAGATCCTGCTCCTTCCATGCCCGGGGAACTAGCTGTATCTCCCAGTACCTGATCCCACACAACTCTTCTGTCAGCATGAAGAGACCAACGAGGGCAGCTGATCTTTTAGACCAGCTGCCCTCTCTCTATTCTCTGAGACACCTGCCTCTGGTTGCCCTACTCGAACAGGTATACAGCCCCTGCCGTAGTCTTCCCATCCACCTTTCTATTCGTACTTGATGCGATCATCTTCTCACCATCCATCGCAACCACCATCCCGAAGTAGTCACTGGGGTGGGGATCATCCAGGATGATCTTTCGTTCTTCCCATTCGGTCCCGGTGCGATCGAAGATATAGACACCTCCAATATTCAACTGGTCCCCTTCACGGTGTTGGAATGCTCCGATGAGGATCCTGTCACCCTCTATCTCCACATCGGAGCCGAATCTCTCACTTATGAGCGGGAGCTCAGGACGTAGCAGGACCTCATCCTGCCAGCTGTCAGTAGCGGTATCATAATGATAGACGAACGCACTCCCGGGTTCTGTGATTCCAGTCATCTGGTCTCTTTCGGCACCGACTACGATCCAGTCCCCATCTATGGCCACACTTGATCCATACTCATCACTAGAATATCGTTCGAATGCTGTGAGTTTCGGTGTCTGCTGTACCCAGGAACTCCCTTCCCGCTCATAGACATAGACACTGCCGTCATCATCATCATCTCCCGGGGCACTGATGACGATGCGATCACCGTCAATATCGATATGACGTCCAAACAAAGCACCTTCCTCAGGATCACGAGGGTCCAGGACGACTGGGTCATCGGTAGACCAGGATTCTCCGTTACGATGGAACACATAGGCTCTTCCCGAGTTGTCTCTGTAACTGCTGGAATACGGCGGCTTATAATCATAGAAGGCTGCTCCAACGACCGCATACTCACCATCGATCGCGACAAAACGACCGAAATAGTTGTTACTGGTGGTATCAGGTTCGTAGATCGTCTCCATGAGTACCCACTGGGTACCATCATAGTGATAGAAGCAGACCGATCCTAAGGTGCTTGTAGTATCCTTAACTCTCCCAACGATCATATAGTCCCCTGAGATATCGATCGAATAGCCGAATCGGTCATCGTTACGAACACCTCCCGGTGAGAACAGCCTCTGCTGCTGCTCCCATTCTCCAGAGGTGTACGTGAAGCTGTAGACACTTCCCTTTTTTGAAAACAGATCACAAGAACTGGCTATGAGATGATCGCCATCGATCGCTATATCCTTTCCGAAACAGTTGTTCGAGAGCACCGTATTCGGAACGATCTGCAGGAGCGCAGTCTGCCAGCCGGCATAGAGTGTCATATCATCGGTGACCTCATCGGTCAGGAAATCCCAGCTATCGGTGCAGGCTGCATCGGTGAACCAGCCTGAGAAGGTATAGCCTTCCCAGGTCGGGTCAGCAGGTTCTGATGCACAGGTACCTGCTGTGATACCGGTCTGTTCTGTCACCGAAGACCCTCCCTGAGAGTCGAACGATACGGTGTACGCTATCAGATCCCAGCCGGCATAGAGTGTCGTATCATCGGTGACCTCATCGGTCAGGAACTCCCAGCTATCGGTGCAGGCTGCATCGGTGAACCAGCCTGAGAAGGTATAGCCTTTCCAGGTCGGGTCAGCAGGTTCTGATGCACAGGTACCTGCTGTGATACCGGTCTGTTCTGTCACCGAAGACCCTCCCTGAGAGTCGAAGGTCACCGATACTTCTTCGACCCACTTCGCATAGAGCGTAAGAGATCGCTGTGCCCCATGCTGTGAGAAATCCCAGGCTTGAGAACATGCCTGATCACGGTACCAGCCAGCAAAGCAGTACCCCTCTCGTATCGGGTCAGCAGGTTCCTCCAGAAGTGAACCCTCAATGAAGAATACCTGATCTTCGATCTCAGATCCTCCCCTTGAATCAAAGACGACGGTCTTCCCTTCCATATCCAGGATGAAATCGCTGCAACTCCCCATGAGGAGGACCCCGAGCAGCAGAAGTACTCCAGTAACCCTGTATCGTGTGTTTGTATCTCTATGCTCTCTCATACCATCCTCCTATAGATCCACCATGATGCCGGTCTCAAGACCCGCGAACACGCCGACGCGATCCTGCTCAGGGAATGCGAGGACCCTGCTCTCAGCGTAGATATCAAGACCGGCAGCGACCTCGATAGCGGCCTGCAGTCCCATACTCCCGAACATGTCGACGTAGAAGGTCTCCCCTGAGATACCCTCAGCGTAATCCAGCAGATGGAACAGGACCCCACCGCTGATCAGTGGTATGAGCGTGAGGGACCCGGTACTGAAGGTATAGAACCCGCCGATACCGGCATTCAGGTCATGGAACTCTTCTATCCGCTCATCCACAGTACTCCCGAGCCCATAGCCGAGTTCTGTGAAGAACCCACCAGGCTGTGAGGCAGCAGGGTTCCCGGCAAGACGGATCCTCCCTCCATAGGTCTGACCACACCGGTCGCTCAGACACCCGAAAGGGGTCAATGCCTGTGCACCGCAGCTGATCTGGAATCGTGACGGTACTGCAGGATCCTGCTGTGATCGTTCATAGGACCAGGCGACCCACCGATCCGATGAGGGGTCGAAGGTATAGTAGGAACAGGGAAGCCAGATGGTCCCGTCTGGGGTGTATTCCAGATGCAGGACATCCTCCGTGACAGCATCACTCTCATAGGTGATGGTGAAGGACTGCTCCTCCGTCTCCGTCCAGGCCTCAGGGCTCCTGTCATTTATCTGATACCGATAGGAGACTGCCTCTCCACGTACCGTGTGCAGGGCGACTCCTACTGTCTGTGCAGTGACTGCAGCAGGAGAACAGACCATGATGATGATAAGCATGAACAGCCTCGTTCCTCTATGGGTACCCATATGCAAGCCTCCTTCATGGGTGGGGAAAGTGATCGTGATGTGTTTTTTCTTTTTTACTTTTTTTGATGATGACCTCTGACTACATCTCATCGGTGGGGTACACTAGGGAGCTGCAGAGCGATCATGATCATAGCATAACGCGGGTCACAGAGGATCTCGCACAATCTGACCGAATGGTTACGATTCATCCAGATCGATAGCTACCGATAGGACGGAGGCTGCATACGTGATGTCTGTTCGCTTGAAGATTGGCAGATGCTGTACCAGCTGAGCATGACGATGGCCGGAGAGACAAGGGATCCCATCGGTGCGATCAGGTACCCTTTCGGTATCACCGGGGATCCTGCAGATCAGGGGCTACCACGTAAGCAGACAGGCTGCTGCACGAGTGGCTGTATGCTCGTGAACCAAAACACATGATCGTGCCTGTGGCAGGTCACAAGAGCGGTGTCCGAGACCGAACATCCCAGAAGGCAGGCTGCAGCACGCTGGTCGTGCAAGACAGGGTCGCCGAATCTGTTACGCATGAGACCGATCAAGGCCATGGTCCCTTGGATATGACTGGCCAGAATGAACGGACGGCCTTGGTCCGGTGTGCCTGTTACCAGGGAAACGCATCCTCAACAGATCGTGATCCATCGGCAGGATGACACGATGAGCCTGTCTCAACTCACCGTGATCGGGCTCTGTGCCGATTCTTCACCGGGAGTGAGCTGCTGATCACCTGCAGCACCCTTCATGGTGGCCTTGCATACGTACATGGCTGCATCGGCTTCGGCTATGACAGCTGCCAGGGAATCTGACTTCTCGTTCAGAAAGAGCGCATACCCGCAGGCGACGGTATGCCTGCAGCCCCTGATCGTGAAGACTTGCTCAAGGATCGTATCACAGAGTACTGCCAGCTGTTCTTCTGTGACATGGGGGACGAACGTGACGAACTCATCACCTCCGATCCTGAAGGTCTCTGCACTCTCAGGCAGTAACCCGGTGATCCTGCGTGAGACGACTCTCAGGAGCTGATCGCCCGCAGCATGTCCGAACCTGTCATTGATGGGTTTGAGATCGTTCACATCGAACAGCAGGACCCCCATCACCCGGGATCTCTTTCCCCTATCGGGGACAGACACGATCCACTTCTCATAGGCGGTCCTGTTACCGAGTCCGGTCAGCGAATCGGTATAGGCAAGTTCAAGGAGCATCTGTTCTCGGATCTTGCTCTTCTCCCCCTGTGAGATGACCCGTGCGGTGTGGCTCAAGAGGATCGCCCCGCACAGGCTCATCCCGATATGAAGCACCACGGCATTCTCCAGCACGATAGACATCACCAGCAGCAGTTCCTCTGCGATGACGGTGATGAAGAGGACCCCCACTGCCAGAAGAAAGGAGAACAGATCCCGGTTCCCTCGCCTGTGATCGATCAGAAGAACGATGAACAGAGCGATGATGAACAGCGCAAGGGCCATCCCTGCGACAAGCAGCATATCGACATACTCGAACAGTCCAAGGAACTGAGCCACTCCTCCAGCTATGAAGGCGATGAGAAACACTTCTGAGATATAGAGAAACGGTCTGAGCTTCCTGTCAAGGATCATGTATGATGCCCGTATATACTGGGTAAGCACATAGGGGAGTATGAACAGAGCAACGAGACTGAGATTCATCGGAAGCACCGGGTTCCTGATGATGATCAACTTTGCACAGTTCTGTGTGAAGACCCATGCTCCCAGAGCCAGCTCAAGCCAGCCGAAATACCACAGACTGTTCTGCTCGCTCCCCTTGCGCAGTCCAAGAGAGGTACACACACAGATGATCCCGGTGCACAGAAAGATCAACCCGAACGCAAGTGAGGGGAGTTCCCTCAGCTGCAGAAGAAGCTGATCGGACTTCGTCCCGAGGATCGGGGCAGCGACCCTGCCGGAGAAGGAGTTGTTCGACGTGAACCCCATCACCAGAGTGATCTCATGCCCCGGTGCCCAGTCCGGCAGGCGAACGAAGTGGGTGAACCCTCCCCCAAGCACCGGATCCTTCCAGAGGGTAGCATCACCGGTGAACGCGTACAGGGACTTCCCGTCAAGCAGGACCTCAAGAGTACTCATGCTGGTCTCCAGAGAGAGACTCACATTGGTGTTGGGGAACGAATCAGGCAGGGTCCTGGAGATGTGAAACAGCTTTCCCCCTACCTCACCCTCGATGTGATACGGCAGATCCTGATCAGCGGCAAGAAGACCCTGCTCCCCGGTGATACTCCAGCCTGAATCAAGAACGACCTGATTCCCCTCTCTCAAGGGAGCAGTCTCCAGGGATGAGTCGATAGCAAGCGATACAAGCAGTACCACGGCCACCAGAAGTACCAGTACCAGCTCGATCCTACTATCGATCCGACGTCCATCGATCATACACCCTCCATGATCCCACGACTTCACATCCCTGCCCATGGACGGAAGCCCACACGCAGAACGAACAGCGATCACCTGATGATACAACCATATGCCCGGCTGTGAAAGGGTTTTCTCAGGGATCATCGCAGGATCTGGACCGATCACGCATAGGCATGATCGTCTGTTACTGCTGCGATCCTTACGATAGCAGGGCCATACTGCTGATTGCCTCAGATACCCTTGAGTGGTATCATGGACTGATCAGATCACTTGTGTATCATCGAGGGAATCATGAAATTGAAGTTCAACAGGCTTTCTTTGCGCTTTCTGCGAAATTTTGCGTTGCTGATCATGATACCGGTCTTCGTGTTCGGATTGTTCATCAACTTCTATTATAATAAATATCTTATCGAACAGGCAGAACTGCAGATGAGCAGGACGGTCGATACCATGGCTGAGAACCTCAACAGTCAGATCAAGAACCTCTCGATCCTTTCGAGTGCTCTAGTCCATAATTCTGCATTCATAAAGACGATCAAAGCCTACAATCTCTCCACAGACCCCAAAGATGATTACTACCTGCTCGAGGAGATAGATCACCTCATTTCGAACATGTTCCTCTATACCAATAAGATCGGGACGATCTATGCTTATCTGGCAGACAAACCGGTCTATGTCTACAGGAACTACCCCATAGTGAACAACCTTCCTGCTGTCCCCCTTCTTGCAGAGACCACGATGCATGAAGACAAGGTTCATGAGAACCTTGTCTATATCGATGATGATCTGTTCAGCCTCTATCAGACCCGGAACACGGAACTGCAGAAACCACTGCTTGTCCTATCCATCTATCCTGACAGTTTCGAGTATGAGAGGCTGCTCGAAAAACTGGTATTCGCCTTTCAACTCGATCTCCTTGATAACATCCAGAAGGGGTCATTCGGAGATTATCATCTCTATATCACGGACAAAGACCAGCAGATCATTCTTGCAGACAGAAACATGCCTGAACAGCTGCGGGCAATCACAGGAATACAGAAGCACGGGAATGCATCTCAGCCCCAGCACTCGGGGGACAGATGGCTGATCACTGGCCAGAACATCCCCTTCACTGGCTGGAATATCTACTATGCAGCTGAGAAGCAGGTTATATCAGCTCCATTCACCAGGATCAAACAGCTGTTCAATCTGGGAATAGCCATCATCGTGTTCCTGTTCATCTGGTACTCATTGCTCTTCTTCCATAATATGGTAACCCCGGTGAATGCCCTCATATCTAAGATGCATCTGGTAAAGAACGGTGATTACACAGTAGCTGCTGAAGCAACAGGCCCGGAAGAGATTCAGAACCTGGTACTCAGCTTCAATACCATGATAGCTGAAGTCAAACAGCTCACCGAAGAGCGAGAGACCAATGAAAAGGAACGGAGCAGACTTGAACAGGAAGCACTGCAGTATCAGATCAATCCTCATTTCATCGCAAACACCCTGAATTCTATCAGACTCATGGCAATCATGAACAAAGATGATCATATCAAAGATATGACAGCATCTCTCATGCGGCTGATCAATGACAGCTTCCGCAGCAACGGCAGCTGTATCCGTCTTGATGAGGAACTGCAGAATATCACCGGGTATATTCACATCATGAAGGTCAGATTCGGTAACCGAATAGAACTGATCGACCATACCCCTGCGAATCTCGCTGATCGGCAACTGCTGAAGATGCTGATCCAACCTATCGTAGAGAACTCCATCGTACATGGATTCTCTGAGATGAAAGGAAGATGCACCATAGAGATCTCTGCAGAACTGAAACAGATAGCAGATGAAGAACAACCAGGAAAACTGCTGATCACTATTCGTGATAACGGAAAAGGCTGTTCCATCGACCCGAATAGCCCGTTTCCGTCCTCTCAGAGCAGAAACGCAAGAGGCTTCACCTCTCTGGGACTGCAAAATGTGCATAAACGTATCATCCTGCACTACGGCAATGAGTTCGGACTGACGATGAACAGTACCATCGGAAAAGAGACTTCTGTCATCATCGCGCTCCCCAACCTCACAGCTTTGGAGGCTCCTGATGTATGAGATCATGATCGTTGACGATGAGATGCTGGTCAGATCAGCACTGAAGGGTATGCTTGACTGGGAGAGTGAAGGATTTACTTTCATCGCAGATGCCTCGAACGGAGAGGAGGCCCTCTCCGTTCTGGATGAGTTCCCGACAGTGGACATCATTCTCCTTGATATCTACATGCCCGTGATGGACGGAATACGTTTCCTGCAGAAAATCCAGGACAGGAAGCGACTTCCTGCGATCATTGTACTGAGTGCCAATAACAACTTTCTGGCCGTCCGAGAGGCTTTCAAGCTTGGGATCACCGACTATCTGCTCAAGTCTGAGATAGATGAACAGACACTCCTTGCAGAACTGCAGAAGGTGTCCAGAACCATAACGAAAGTGCAGGATAGCACGGCACATGGGAATCTGCAGGATCAGCGAATGCTGAAGATACTCATCGAAGATACCCTCTATGGGCGAAACACACAGCTCTCAATCCAGTTGCTAGAAGATACCGATCATCCTCTGCCGCTGCCATGTGTTATTATCCTCTTCTGGTTTACCGACGAAGTTGAGACTCAGCAGCTTCAGATGATCCTGCAGCAGGCTCAGCAGTACCTTCAGGAACAGGCCCGCGGATATGTGCAACTGCTGCAGAACGGACAATTGATATTCTTCATCGCTGCAGATCCTGACGAACACTACCTTGCAGAGATCGATGCGTTCAGCAGAGATCTTCAGGACCAGCTGAGGATCTCGATGAACATCTATGCATCATTTGCCGTGAGTGCCCTCTGTGCTGGACTTCCGGATATCCCGCAACAATTCACTCTGACACATCGAGTCGTTCACAGTGAAAGTCGCATCATCCGCCGGGCAAAACAGTTCATACAGAAAGCCTATGCTCGGTCAGACCTGTCACTTGAGGACGTCAGTGAGCATGTTGAAGTCTCACGAACCTATCTGAGTGCACATTTCAAGAAAGAATGTGGCATAACATTCTGGGAATACGTCACCCTGAAGCGTATAGAAGCTGCAAAACAACTTATCGATGAGACCAACCTGAAGATGTATGAGATCGCAGATAAAGTCGGGTACCAGAATGTCGAACACTTTTCCCGGGTCTTCAAGAAGGTCACCTCGACTTCTCCCCGGTCCTACAGCAGCAGGATCCGTCCATGATCACATATCATCGAAATATCGATCAATAAACCATAAGCATGATCATGTTGCTCTAG
>JAIPFY010000060.1 GCA_021736385.1 Spirochaetia bacterium
CTTTCAGATCGATGCCTGAAGCTGCCTGTACGATGATGATCTGTTTGTTCGCGATATAGGGTTTTGAGAAGTTGATCTTCTCCTGTCGGTCTTCGGTTATCGTCAGTCCGTTCCAGATCACGTCGATATCTCCGCTGTTCAGGTCGAGGATCTTCGCATCCCAGTCGATCGGCTGGAGTTTCAGTTCGACTCCCATGCGTGTACAGACCTCTCGTGCCAGATCGATGTCAAAACCGGTGATCTCTCCATCTTCGCCTCGGAATCCCATGGGGGGAAAGCTGTCATCAAGACCGAGGACGAAGGTCCCCTTATCCAGGATGTATTTCAGTGATTCATCAGTATCTGATTCCTTGGCACAACCTGTCATTAGCAGTACCAGGCATAGCGCCAGAAGTACGCTTGTCAATGCGATTCGTTTCATGTCCTTCTCCATCTTATCATGTCGATTTTTGTGTCAGTATACGGGAGGAAAGGCTGCTTGTAAACCTGGTGTGTGCAGCAGCTGCAGGCATTGATGCACCAATTTCTGCAGGTGAACACTGCTCTTCCTTCAGGCTTCAGTCCTGCTGATGCTTCAAGGCTATAGGAAAAGCAGGCGATTTATGTTACAATGCCTGTGAATACCCATGAATATTCAATACAGGAACATACATAAGGAACAACAATGTCAGAACTGAAAGGCGACAGGATTGCCGTGCTTATCGATGCCGATAATGCACAGCCATCAATAATAGAAGGGCTGCTGATGGAGATCGCGAAATTCGGGATCGCTCATGTGAAGAGGATCTACGGGGACTGGACCCTTCCGGATCTCAAAGGGTGGAAAGAGGTACTGCTGCAGTATTCTATCCAGCCTATTCAGCAGTTCCGGTATACTACGGGAAAGAATGCCACAGACAGTGCCATGATCATCGATGCCATGGACCTGCTGTATACCAAGAACTTCGATGCGTTTGCCATCGTATCAAGTGACAGCGACTTCACCAAGCTGGCATCCAGGATCAGAGAGGCCGGCTTGATCACCTATGGGTTCGGGGAGAAGAAGACTCCTGAGCCCTTCGTCGCTGCCTGTGACAAGTTCATCTATACTGAGGTGCTCAGGACCAAAGATGACGAAGATACCAATCTGGTCATCAGAAAGAAGTCGACCTCTGATCTCAAACAGGATACGAAACTGGTCACGATGCTGCGTAATGCGGTGGAGATGTCCTCAGATGATGGCGGATGGGCTCATCTGGCATCCGTTGGCAGCAGTATCGCCAAGCGTTCACCGGAATTCGACCCCAGGAACTACGGCTATAAGAAGCTCGGTGAGCTGATCACGGCGATCAGACTGTTCGATACCGATGAACGTCTGATCGGGAGTGGACCCTCAAAAGCGATCTATCTACGTGATAAACGTGATAAACGCAAGAAGAACGGTGAATGACCAGCTGAAGCAGATGATCTGGCCGTTCGGGTCTCCATCATGGATGAACCGGTACGACCTGGGTAAGGGAAGGTCTCTCATCGTATTGGAATGGCTGGCGATTGGCAGGCGGATCACGGAAGAGCGGCAGCCGGGATCCATGTGCATGTTCCCTTCAGGAAATCACGCAGGATCCCTCATAATATGATATGATAGGGTACACTGTGTGATTGATCTTTTGGCACCTGCAGATGGTGTGATGGGGGGTGATGGCAATGTCCTATGAGATCCTGCTGAACAAGACGAAAAAACTGGTGGTAGTCGTTCATCATGAAGAGTTCGCAGAGAAGACCGCGAAACGAGTCCTTCCTGAGATGATGAACATCCTCGCTTTCAAGCAGTGGAACCATGTACTCATTGATTTTCGAGCGCTTGCGCAGGTCGATCTCTTCGAATTCAAGCAGTATATCATACAGAACAACATCCATAGAGCTCTGCCTCGTACGATCCAGATGGGTATCCTCGTGCTCGAACACCAGGATTCGGATCCTGCCTCGGATGGCAACGAGATCCGATCGAAGATAGAGATGCGTGTCTTTCACTCAGAAGACGACGCCCTTGCCTGGTTCGTCTGATATTGAACATATGTCCAGTAGTCTGTATACTGACCTCATCATGATGTAAGGAAGGAAGTGTAGAATGGTTTCTATCCCTGAAGTAGTAACGGCCGCATGGTCAAGTAAAGTAAGTTCTCCGGTATTCACCACCGTCAGCAGTGATGGTACCCCCAACAGTGTATATGCTTCGAGCATGTGGCTCTATGGAGAGGACAAGATAGTGATCGCTGATAACTATTTTGATAAATCCCGGAAGAACATCGCCGACGGATCGACTGGATCCATCCTCTTCATCACCGATGAGCGTAAGGCCTACCAGATCAAGGGTACTATTGCCTATGAGACTGAAGGTCCGCTGTTCGATTTCATGAAAGCAGAGAATCCGACACGTCTTCCCGGTCACGCCGCAGCAGTGCTGCAGGTTGAAGCGGTATACAGCGGCAGCGAACAACTCGCTTAAGAGGAACTCGGTCCCAGAATGAACCAGAATGAAGAAGCGCGATCGTTCAGAGATGAACGATCGCGCTGTGCGTTGTGAGCTGAGTACGGCAGCGTCTATGTTCTCGAGTAGAGAGTCTTGATCTCTTTGGCGAACTGCTCCACGATGACGTGTCGTTTGATCTCCTGCTTTGCAGAGAGCTCCTTACCGATCTCGAACTGAGCCTTCACCAGCTTGAATCGAACGATATGCTCGAAGGTCTTGAACCCGGTCTTATTGCTGATCAGATCATTGATCTGCTCATGGATGAGTTCGTTCACCATCGGCATCTCGATAAGATCAGCACGGGAGACGTAGGGGATCCCCTGATCCTTGAGAAAGATCTCGATCTGCTTGGTATCCGGTACGATCAGTGCGCTGAGATATTTCTGATCCTGTCCGATGACCACAGCCTGCTCGATATATTCGGACTCTCTCAGTTTCGCCTCGATGGGTACTGGTTCGATGTTCTCACCACCAAGCAGGACGATCGTATCTTTCGCTCTGCCGCAGATGGCATATTCACCCTTATGGGTCCACATCCCCAGATCTCCGGTATTCAGCCATCCATCGGCATCTATGATCGCAGCGGTAAGCTCGGGTCTCTTGTAGTACCCTTTCATCACCTGCGGGCCTCGGGCATAGATGACGCCCTTCTTCCCGGGAGGTACCGGGTTGTGCTGCTCATCGAGGATCGCTATCTCTGTCCCTGGGATAGGGGAGACTGTTGAAGGGACCTGATGGAAGTAGGATCTCAGTCCGATCACCGGAGCGGTCTCGGTCAGTCCGTATCCGTCGAGCAGTGATATACCGATGGCTCTGAAGAACGTATCCACCGATTTTGGTAGTGACCCGCCTCCTGATACGCCGGCCTTGAATCGATTCCCGAGCTTCTGTTTGATCGTCTTGAACACCAGGACGTTCCCGAGCAGCTTCAGAGGATAGAGCAGGATATAGGGTACGATCCCCAGCAGAAGATCAAGAGGGTAGAAGCGTTTCTTGAACTGCGGGACTCGGTTGTGGATCAGATCATCTGCATTCGCATGGGCATTTCCCACCCAGACGAAGAAGTGGAACAGGCTTCGTGCCACGATGCTCTTCTTCTTCACATTGGCAAACACCCCCATCTTCACTGATTCCCAGATCCTTGGTACCGAACCCATCCAGGTCGGGTTGGCTTTCTTGAAGTCCTGAAGCATGATCTTCCCGATGGGTTTCGAGTAGGCGAGGGTGGATGCGGTCCCCAGGGCAACATACTGCAGGATGCGCTCAAAGGAGTGCCATACCGGGAGTACGGAAAGCCAGGTGTCATCAGGTCCGACTTCGATGACTTTACCCACCTGTTCTACCTGAAAGAGGAAGTTGTGATGGGTCAGCATGACCCCTTTCGGTTCACCGGTAGTACCTGATGTGAAGATGATCGTGGCGAGGTCTTCTTCGTCGCCCTGTGCGATGATATCTTCGATGACCTTCCTGCCGCTCTGAGCTATGACTGCACTGCCGCTCGATGCGATATCCTCGAATGTATGGATGGTAAGTCTTCCTGCATAGGTTTCGAGAGAGGTGAACTTTCTGTCAAGTACCACCATATGCTCGAGCACCGGAAGTTTCGATTCGAGCTGCAGGATCTTCACGAGCTGCTGTTCGTTCTCTGCGATACAGATCCTGCATTCAGAGAAGCCGATGATATACTCAAGCTCCTGGGGCATGGCATCCCTTCCACGGGGAACATCTGCAGCCCCGAGAGAGAGGATCGCCAGGTCTGCGATGAACCATTCTCTGCGGTTATCGGAGATGAGACCGATGTGTTCGTCCTTTTTCGCTCCAAGGAGCTGGAGTCCCGCGGCGAAGTCCAGGACTTCGGTATACAATTGAGAGAATGTTGTTGGGTTGTAATGCCCGTTCTCTCCTTTCCAAAGCTGTGCTTCATGGTCTGGGTACTTCTTCAGCGTCTCCTGCAGAAGTTTAGGTATGGTCTTTGACATGCTTGATCTCCTTGACTGCCATATATCGTTTTTGTGTATACTATAGAAAGATATATACAATATACAGTCTTTTTACTGACAAATAAAGAACTATTTGTCAAAAATAGATATGAACGTGCAATTACTTACTGATTTTGCTGATTTTTACTTTGGAAATCGCGCGACTGCAGTGTAGAATGAGTATATATAGTATGTTCAGAGGAGAAGATATGAACAGAACAATGGTAAGAATCGTAGCGGTGCTATTGTGTGTTACCTTTCTCATGGGATGTGTCACGAACACCCATACCATCGGTAACGGTCCGGATTCAGGGTTTGTCGAGACCAAACGACAATATTACGTACTCGGTGGACTGTTCCCCCTGGGAACCACGGATTCCAGGACTATGGCGGGGAATGATCCCAACTATCGGATAGAGACAGAGTTCACCCTCATGGATTTCATCATCTCAGGGCTCACCGGCGGTATCGTTATGTCGCGTACGATCCGAGTGATCAAGTGACCCTGCTCTGAGCACTACACACCAACTGCATACGAACCATCTTTTCAAAGCGGTACAGCACACGACTGATGCTGTACCGTTATGTCTCTCTTCCTGAACTATCTGTCTTGATGGTGATCATCAATCATGCCTCGACTCTGGTAAGGGAGGAAGATCCAAAGCAGCAGGCGAAGGGAATCTGCCGGCAGATCTCCTTCGCAGGTGAGTACCCGTCCCTGAGGTGTCTGTGTTTTTTTGATCTGCTGTAAAAGATTATAAAAATACTCATGTATATGCATTGATGTACTGACCGGTTCCCGATATAGTCTCTAGATATGATACAAAAACAGCACTATCGAACAGCAGCTCTTGTCAGTGTCTTCGTCCTCATGTGCATGTTCAGGTTATGGTATACGATCGGGATCATATTCGCGGCAGGATTGATCCTTACGCTCAAAGACCGTAGAAGAAGCTTCTGTGTCGATTATTGTCCCATGGCTACCGTGCAGCAGGCTGTATACCGGCAGAAGGACCCGGGGCATGATCGTCTTCTTGCATTGCTGCAGCGCAGATGGTTCAAGGTCCTCGTGGCCATCGGGTTCTGGGGGTATCTTATCGCCGTGCTGATCCTCTTCAGAGGGGATCCTCAACTGCTGTGGTCCTCACTGTTGAGCCTGATGCTCGGCAGCATGGCGATTGCCCTGATCCTGCAGTCGCTGGTCCGTAAACGGGTGTGGTGTTCGACTATCTGTCCCTACGGAAAGGTGCTCGAACAGGTTGTGACCATCGGGCGCAGATCAGTGATCAAGAGTTGATACATCATCTGTATAGAAGCCTTCCTGTGCTGGTGATCCAGACAGCCATAACATTCCTGCCATCTTCGCTAACGTACTTCCCTCAGGTCTTTCCATCCTCTTGCAGAGAATCAGTTCGCACATCGGAGAACGAGGCGGTAAGAAGGAGCTGACTATCATCGCCAAACCTGGTATTCTTTGATAGACTGTTCGTACTGATGGTCTCTTTTTCGCCCGTATGTGATGCGGGCTCTCTCCTTGATAGCATTCAGGTGGTGTTTTGCATCAACGAGCAGCAGATGGCACTCAGGTTCACCGGAGAGAATCAGGATAATCGATGTTCGCATAGCGGGTAGTCGTTATTACTAACAGCAACCCTTTCAGAGAACGTAGGAGTGAAGCAGGTTGGACGTACCGGGCAGACGAAAGATCGAAGATCTCTCTGTGTATCAAACAGTACTTACGTTGCTGCCTGCAATCCTGAATCTGATCTTCTGTGCTGTAGCCTATGCTATACTATTTTCTCTCATATCGACCTATACGATTCAGCTGGACTGGGAGTTGGATTTCAAGTTCCTCATAACGGTGAACAGCCTGCTCATACTCGTTGCGCTATTGCCACAATTGGACAGGTATCTGTGGCCGGTATTGATCTCCCGAGCAGTCCTCATCGTCGTGATGGCCATACCCTATCCTCATACCATGTTCCTTGATGCGTTTCTTGTCACCGGATTGAGTATCAGCATCATCTCTCTTCTCCGGCCAGCATATATGCCCATAGTAGCAGCGGTGTATCTTGCGGTCTATCTGTTCGGGAAGCTGCTCTTCAGTGCTCTGGTGCATGGCATTCACATGCAGAGCAGTGATATCATATTCTTCATCGGTTTCTTCAGTTCAGTGAATCTTCTCTACTATTATGCCGAGCACAGCACGATGAGACTCATGGAGATGAACACTAGCAATATCTTCTATAAAGAGACGATCAGGAAACTCACGGACAAGAGTTCTCATCTGTTGAACTACGCGGCAAAGATCGAGGAACATTCCAGTACCGAAGAACGAAAGCGTATCACCAGAGATCTGCATGATATCATAGGCAAGACCTTCACAGATATCATCATGATGATGGAAGCGAATGTCAGGAATATAACCGATGATCCTGATGAACTGCGTGAGATCTTCACTTGGGTAGGTGAACAGAGCAGGTTGGGGCTCTCTGAGATCCGGCAGGTGCTTTATGATCTGCGTTCTTCGATCAAAGAAGAGCCGGTAGCATTGAAGTCAATCATCGGTCTTGCTGAATCATTCAGTACAATTGCGAATATCAAGGTAGAGCTCAATTGGACGAACAACAGATCGACCTATGGTCAATCGATCGATACGGTGATATACCGTATCGTACAGGAGGCCTTTATCAATGCGTTACGTCACGGTGATGCGACGATGGTCCGGGTCACCGTTCGTGAGGCTGATTCACAACTTATGCTCTCCATACAGGATAACGGAAAGATCGGTGTGGAGCATGCGGTGAAAGGCATTGGCCAGGCAGGGATGGAGGAACGGCTGAGGAAACTGGATGGCAGCATCCTGTTCAAGAAGAATGTTGAGGGGTATCTGGTTCGAGTAAGCATACCCCTGGTTCCCTATAAGGAGTGACACATGGGTGAGGAACACAAGGACCGTCGTATCCTGATCGTAGATGATCAGCAGCTGTTCGCTGAGACCCTGAGGAGAGCTCTTGTCTATGAAGGGTTCTCCCGGGTAGCGTATGAGACTTCCGCCAGTGAGAGTGGTATTTATCAGAAGAGTGCCTCGTTCAAGCCAGATCTGATCCTGATGGATATACATCTCAATGAGCTTGATGGGTTCTCCCTGTCAGAAGAGATCCTTACGAAGCATCCGAACACCATCATTATCATGCTGACGGCGTTCGGGTATGAGGACTATATTCATAAGGCCATGGCCATCGGAGCTTCTGGGATCCTGCTCAAAGATGTCAGTATCGCTGAGCTGATCAAGTCCATAACCATGGCAGAGAAAGGAGACTTCATTATAACCAACTTCAATACAATCGCCAGTAAGACCAGAAACAGCGGACAGAGACCTGATTGGTTCAACAATCTGAGTGAGCGCAATCAGGAGATCCTGAGGATGATCGCTCAGGGCTTCTCCAACGATGAGATCGCACAGGCCCTGCATCTGGGTAAACAGACGGTTAAGAACTATATCAGCAGATTGTATGCGGAGATGCAGGTGACCAATCGCTTCCAGGCAATCAGGACCATCCTTGAAGTGATGCCGGAGTATTCCCACAAGTGATCGGAGCAGGATCAGCAGTGAGTACCAAAGTACTCACTGTGAGTACTTTGATAATGACACAGATCCTTTCTCATACCCTATACTGGTCTCAGCCTTCGGGTAATCAATAACAAGAGGTAAGAGGTATGAAAAGGTTCTTTCTGCTGACGATCGTTCTCTGCATCGCGTTCAGTGCGTACGGTACTGGTCAATCTGAAAAGGAAGATGGGAACATCAAACTAGTCTTCCTGCATTATATGCTTGATAAAGAGGTCGGAGCACTCCCTGAGCTCATCGCTGAGTATGAAGAGCAGCATCCCGGTGTCACGATAGCCGTAGAGGGGATCGGTGTGGATCGCTACACTGATGTCTATAAGACGAGACTCGTCGCCAACGAACAGTTGGATATATTCTTCGTCATGACAGCAGATCTGAAATCATTTGCTGAAGCAGGGCGGCTTGCCCCCCTCGATACGACCACTGCCGCAGCACATATGCTGCCGGAAGTGTTGGACTCCGGCTCTATCGACGGGACTGCCTATGCCTTGAGTTCTGCCGGTAATGGTCTGGGTATGTTCGTAAATACGAAGATCCTTGCCGAATGCGGTATCGAGTCCATTCCCGAGAACTGGCAGGAGTTCACGCAAGCCTGTGAGATCATCAAAGAGCATGGGTACCTTCCCTGGATCATGGGTAACAAATCACGGACCTGGTCTGCATATCATGCTTTTGAGAACAACATGTTCGCTGAGAATCTTCCCACCAGTGATCTGGAGCAGAGGGTCGTCAACAACGAAGTCTCCATCTCTCAGATATGGCTGCCCCAGATGGAGAAGATCCAGACCATCATCGATAACGGCTATATCGAACCCGAAGAATCTGCAGCGATCACGTGGAATGACGAAGGATTCACGAAGTTCGTGAATGGGGATGGGGCATTCATGTATGGTATTGCATCTCATATACAATTGCTGCAGGATGCTGCGGATCCCGACTTCGAGTTCGTGTTCGTCGCCTCTCCACTGCAGGATGCACCGGTACCTGCTCAGGCACATCTGCTGGTAGACAGATTCATCGGGATCAATGAGAACTCAGAGTATAAAGAGGAAGCCCTGCGATTTCTAGAGTTCCTGTTCGAGAGGGAGAATCTCGGGAAACTCGCATTATCACAGGGGACCTATACAACACTGAAGGGTGGGATCAGCTCTGACAATCCCATCGGAAAATCCTTTGCACAGACCATAGCAGCAGGCAATGTCTTTCTCTGGCCGCAGTTCAGGAACGTGAGTCTGAATGACTGGCGTGATGGACTGAGTAAGCTCATCCTCGGAGTGGTGACTCCAGAACAGATGGCTGATGAATTCGAAAAGAACTATCAGAATAAACTTCTGCTCAGTCAATAGACTGGCCCCGGCCTTCATGGCCGGTAGCCCGTCTTACTTCACCCCATCAAAGGAGCTATGTGTAATGGATATCGAACCGGAATATTCTGTACGAACCAGAACGACGTATACCAATTTTTATGTGTATGTTCTGATGCTGCTTCCTGCACTTATGATCTATATCGTGTTCTTCCTGATCCCTGTCATAGGCAGTTTCGGGTATTCTGTCACGAACTTCAATGGGATCAACATGAACTACAAGTTCGTGGGATTGAGGAATTTTCGTATGATGCTTGAGGATAGCATGTTCATGAAAAGTATGGCAAATACCTTCATCTTCTCCATACTGGTGATCATCATACAGAATCTTCTCGGTTTTGTCGTTGCCATTCTGCTCTATGAGAAATTGAAGTTCGGCAGTCTCTACACGGCACTGCTGTTTCTCCCCTCGCTGATACCGGGTGTAGTCGTTGCATACCTGTGGACCTACATGTACTCCATGGGTGGTTTCTTCAACACGGTCCTGGAAGGCATCGGGTTGGGAGCCATGGCTCAACCGTGGCTCGGCCAGATCGATACAGCCTTATATGCAGTGATCCTGGCCCATGTCTGGCGATTCATCGGTCGCTCCTCGCTGCTGTTTACCGCCAATCTGGCATCCATCCCTACCAGTATGCAGGAGTCAGCGATGATAGATGGTGCTGGTTGGTGGCGACGTCTCACCCACATCATCCTGCCGATGATGGCACCCTCGTTCTCAGTGAATGTCATCACATCTTTCATGGGGTCGCTGAAGGTCTTTGACATCATATACGGAATGACCGATGGAGGTCCTGCCGGGGCGACTGAGACCTTGGGTACATTCATCATAAAGCTGGTGAGACAGGGCTATAATGGCTATGCGGCTGCAGGGTCGGTGCTTCTGGTCTTTCTGATCCTCATCATCAATCGGCTGCTGGTCTTCGGATTCGGGAAATGGGAAAGGAGTATATAATGATCAAGATGCGCAAACGATTTGGATTCGAGCTGTTCATGGTACTCTTTACCCTGATCATCATGTACCCCCTGTTCAATCTGCTGAACATCTCGCTGAAGTCCACAAGTGAGATGATCAGTAGTCCCCTCAGTATCACAACAGATTTTCATTTTGAGAACTATGTGATCGCCTTTGAGAAGATGAGATATCTCATAGCTACCATAAACAGTCTGATCGTCACCAGTATATCGGTGTGTATCGGCATCATCGCATATACCATGGCAGGGTATGCGATCGCACGGGCCAGGGTTCACCAATGGTTCTTCTCCTGGGTGCTGTTCCTCTTCGTCGTCGGGATGACTCTGCCCCCCCAGTCGGTAGTCACCACGATCGTACCATGGCTCAATCTGCTCGGTTTGAACAATACCCGGGTGGGGCTGATCCTGGTCTTTGTCGGGGCATTTTCCTCCTATGGGATCTTCCTAATCTCACAATTCATGAAGACCGTACCTGCCGAACTCGAGGAATCGGCGATCATTGACGGGGCAGGACCATTCTGCGTGTATAAGCATATTACGCTTCCACTGCTCAATCCTGCCATCGTGACCCTGGTCACCCTGAACTCGGTTGATACATGGAACAATCTGCTCTTCCCGCTGATCATCCTCCAGGGGGTGTCAAAACGGACGGTCCCTTTGGCGATCATCTTTGCGAAAGGGGAGTTCGTGACCTACTGGAACGAGTTCTTCGCAGGGATGATCCTCACGTTGATCCCCATCCTGATCTTCTTTGTGATCACTCAGAAGAAGATGATCTCGAATCTGACTGCCGGTGCATTGAAGTTCTAGGGGGGCTACAGTATGTCTGAACCACAGGGAAACTTCATCTGGGCTCATGCTGATACGAGCGCTGTGAACAGGGAGAATGAGCTATTCCTATTCAGAAAGCACTTCGTATGTGTTTCTATCCCTGCATCGATGGTCATACACGTTTCGGCAGATAGCAGATACCGACTGTTCTGCAACGGCAGGTCAGTCATCTCCGGGCCCTGTAAAGGGTCCCGGTTCACCACCTACTACGATGTGATCGATCTCAGTGCATATCTCCGGGAGGGGGAGAACCTTCTGGCGATCAAAGTGCTGCACTATCCTCCGGTCGGTGAGAACCTGTCGGTATGGCGGTATCCCCTTGGCATGCTGTATGTGACTGGCGAGGTGGTCTACCGTGATGGAAGACGAGAGCATATCATCTCAGATGAGAGTTGGCTCTGCAGGGAAGACCTGTCGACGAGATTCGTTCCCGGTCATTATTATACGATGTTCCTCGGCGGCACAGAAGAGGTGCAGGGGAGCATGGTCCCTCATCACTGGCAGGAGCTCGGGTATGATGACGGTCACTGGGATCACTGTGCCGTCTACCAGCTGGTGGATACCTCTACCGGAGTCCTGGAACCCTGGCAGCTGAACGAACGGGTGATACCCCCATTGTATGAAGAGCAGCGGGATTTCCTGCGGCTGACCGGCAAGGGGAACCTCCAGGAACCTGATGAGCGGATACTCCGTGCATGTTCCGGTACCGATGAGTCCTCGTTTCTGTTCGGTTCTTTGCAGCGGTATGTGCTTGAGATCGATGCTGGCGAGCTCTCCACAGGATTCGTCATGCTTGCTGTGAGTGGAGGGACTGGCAGCATCATCAGCATGCTCTGTGCTGAATGCTATGAGGATGAACCGATCGAGATCCCCTGGCAGCGCAATAAAGGGATACGTGATGATGCAGTGAACGGGAGATTGTACGGTGATTCTGATCAGTATGTGGTCGCCGGGGTCGGTACCGGTAGCGATCGACAGTATGAACGCTATGAACCGTTTCTTTTCAAGACCTTCAGATACATCAGGCTTGAGATCTCTGTCGGCGAAGAGCCTCTCACCCTTCACAGTTTTCAGTACCGGGCTACAGGATACCCACTCGATACTCAAGCTGAGTTTCGCTGTTCTGACAGCATGCTCAATACCCTGTGGGATATGAGTCTTACGACCCTTGAGAGATGTATGCATGAGAGTTATGAGGATTGTCCCTATTATGAACAATTCCAGTATGTACAGGATACCTATCTGCAGACACTCTTTACCTATAAGGTTTCCGGTGATGATCGGATGGCACGGAAAGCGATCCATGATTTTCACAGCTCGCTGCTTCCTCAGGGGCTGATCCAGAGCAGGTTCCCTTCGATAGAGCCTCAGATCATCCCCGGGTTCACCATCTACTGGATACTCATGATCTATGACCATTACCAGTTTTTCCATGATGTCGAAATGATCAGACGATACCTTCCGACCATCGATGCGGTGCTGGGCTGGTTCGACAGACAGCTGAACCGTGATGGGCTTGTTGATGATATCCCTGATGCCTACTGGCAGTTCGTCGATTGGGTCACTGAGTGGCGTGATCTCAGAGGAGTCCCTGCAGCAGCGAGGAGCGGTCCTCTTACTGTCTATAATCTGATGTATGCTCTAGGTCTGCAGAAAGCAGCAGAGCTGAACACGCTGATCAAAAGAGACTGCATCGCACAGGAGTATTTGGTGAGATCCCAGTCGGTCAATGATTCGGTACGAATGCATTGCTGGTCAGAGGAGCGGCAGCTCTTCAAGGATGGACCTGATACCGAGCTGTACAGTCAGCATGCACAGATCTGGGCAGTTCTGGCCCATACGCTCACAGGTGATACGGCGGTGAAGCTGATGAAGGATACTCTTGCATCAGACAGTCTGGCGACCGTCTCCTATGCGATGACTTTCTTTCTGTTCAGAGCACTCTCCCAGACCGGTCTGTATCATAAGAGTTTTGATCTGTGGGATCCCTGGCGCAGCATGACACAGATGCATCTGACCACATGGGCGGAAGACCCTGTGACCCAGCGAAGTGATTGCCATGCATGGGGATCACTGCCTCTATATGAATTCACTTCTGAATTACTTGGGGTCGGACCTTCTGTGGATGCTTCTGAGGTGATCACGGTAAGTCCGGTACCCGGGGAACTTTTCTGGGCGCAGGGGGTCGTAGTCACTTCGTTCGGGCTTCTGAGCATCCGGTGGCAGAGGACAACCGGAGTATTCAGATTGACCATATATAATCCATCGAACATCACTGTTCGTATCATCATGCCCTCAGGCACCCGATATGACGATATGGACGGCTGTGTGATTGAACTGGAACAATAAGAAGGAGCAGACTATGCCAAAGAACATCATACTGATCTTTACCGATCAGCAACGCTTCGATACGATCGAAGCACTTGGGAATAGTATCATACGAACTCCCAATCTCAACAGACTGGTAGACAGGGGAGTCGCCTTCACACGAGCGTATACCCCCTGTCCGGTGTGCATCCCTGCGCGGTATGCTATGCATACCGGGGTCTTGCCCTGCGTGAGTGACTGCGTCATGAACGAGACCATGCCTGAAGGTAACAGGAGTTTCATGGAGATCCTCTCTGAACATGGGTATCAGACACACGGGTCAGGAAAGATGCATTTTGAGTTCGAGGGAAAGACTCCTTCTTATCTGTGGGGGTATGAGAGCCGGGACGTGAGTGAGGAATGTGTCAGTGCTGATGATTATACCGCATTCCTTGCAGAGCACGGCTATGATCATGTGCATGATCCTCATGGGGTGCGAAGTGAGATGTATTATATCCCGCAGCCTTCGCAAGTGCCTGCCCGGCTGCACAACTCCTGCTGGGTGGTCGATAAGAGTATTGACTTCCTCGAGCAGCGCGATACTTCTCGGCCTTTCATGCTGATGACCAGCTTTATAAAACCACATCCGCCGTTTGAGTCGCCCACTCCCTGGAACAAACTCTATCGAAGTCCGGAGATGTCCCTGCCAAAGAGACCTGAAGAGTCTGAGCAGTTACTTACCTATTGGAACAGGGTACAGAATCGATATAAATTCAAAGATCAAGGCACCGATATCCATCTTGCTCGTGCCATAAAGGCAGCCTATTATGGTGCGATATCCTTTGCAGACTATCAGATCGGCAGGCTGCTTGATTACTTGGAACTCCATGATCTGTTCGATGATACCCTCATCGTATTCTCTGCTGATCATGGAGAACTCCTGGGTGATTATGGTTCCTATGGTAAGCGTACGCTTCTGGATTCCTCATCACGGATACCTCTGGTGATGGTGCATCCCGACCTCCCCGGCGGGATACGCTGCAGCACCCCTGTTTCTCTCGTAGATATTATGCCGACCTTCCTGGATGCAGCAGGAGTTTCAAGAGTTGATGGTTCAGGCGGCGAGAGTCTGATCGACCTCTGCAACGGTACGATAGATCGAGATGCGGTCTTCAGCCAGTATCATCGTGGTGAGTATGGTCTTCATATGATGGTCACAACCGGGTTCAAATACATCTACAGTGCTCCAGATCAGAAGGAGTGGCTCTTTGACCTTACGACCGATCCTGAAGAGACCCGTAACCGGGCGCAGAATCCGCTGTACATACATCATACCAGGGACATGAGAGAGCGACTGATTAGCTATCTTGTCGATAACGGATGTACCGATATGATCGACGGGAAGATGTTCAGGCAGTTTTCGAAGAAGGGATTCACAGCCGAACCCGATGCCATGCTACTGTTTCAGGATCCACCTGAGAGCATCCCGCATGTAAAAGGCTATGAACGTCCTGCAGACTATACCGAACCGAATATTTTCAACAGGGACAGGTGATCTGAGATTTTCTTTCTCAGGCATGGATACTATGGGTTTGAACAGTGGACAGGCAGACAATCAAGCTTGCCTGTCCTTCTTGAACAAGTCCTGAAAGGACACTGTGGTTTCCCCTGTATCTCCTGGAGACTCCTCAGCGTGCAGCAGGATTCCGCTGGTGCACCGACAAATGGCAGGGGGGCACAACGAGCGGCAGGTGGATGGTGCTATGCAATCACAGACATCGCTTCTTGTGTGTGGCGCGACATATCAATAGATTGAAGGATCGTGTGCTGGCCTCCTGAACTGGTGACGGGTCTCCAGGTCGAACTATTCTAAATGATTGGTGGAATATTCATCTATGGAAGTGCATTCATGCCAATCGATCTCATTGCCAACAGCTGTTGAAGATGCTACATATCGGCAACTGGTATATCCATAGATATTATCATCCGAGAAGGATCCGGTGATTCTTCCGAGCCTATGCTCTCCACCATAGAATCCAGATCCATCATTATCATCGGATCTGGTAGTAGCGATGATCTCACATGCATGAAAACCATCACCGTCATTATACGTAGAAAAACAGGTGTCTATGTATATGCAGTTTGAGAACCCATGAGAACCGCTTGAATATGCAACACAGTTCTCCAAGCGCATAAGATTGTAATATGCTATATAACAGTCATCAACATGAACATTATGCAGGATAGTCTCACCGAACTGATCGGTACTGTTCCCGGATGTCCCTTGTATGCCGTACGATGAGTCGTGGAAACCCATGATATGCACGTTCTCGACTTCTACATCGTTCGCATCACTGACATCAAGGACCGAGCCGTAACAGCTCGAAGGTATTGTGTCATGGGTATACTGTATAGCCATATTCCCAAAATAACTTAGGGACTGACTGGCTGTGATCACACTATCAGAACCAAAATCAAAATCTACATCGAGAGTCACCGTGTGTTTGTCTATCCCCGTGAAGACAATCACTCCATGTGCATCCAGATCTATCGAGTCCGATATAGAATAGGTACCGTTGGTTATCAGAACGAACTGATATTGGGTGTTCCCGGAGGCTAATGCAGCAAAATCATCATCAGAGTCGATGATGAGATCCCATTGGTCATGCATGACAAGTGGCAGGGTCTTATGATCGACTGCATTATTGCCCTCTGGTGTGTTCACAGCCATTTCACACGACAGGAGCGATAAGAGCATGATCCATAGTGCGATACCGTACCCATATGGATGTTTCATGTCACCTCCCCATATATCAATGTCACACAGACAGCTGGATCGTTAGGGATCTCAGATCATCTGCAGTCGTTGAAAATCAGCTGATCACATTGTGATCTCCATGACCACACGAAACTGTGCCCACCAGAATGTAAGCCAGGTTTGTGAGCAGATGTACACGGCTACAAGACCGCCTACACCTCTGCCTCTCCTGTGATACCAACTATCTGTATGAATCATGTGATCATATAGAGGGTATGTAAAGCACATATACCTGTTACACAGTGATATTACTCAATAGAACTCGCTAAAAGGTGGTTCTTTATGGTTTTGGGTTGGTAAAGAGGCTCAGATTTCAGAACTCGCTGCCGGTAGTACTCCCCGTGAGAGGATGAGTATCGCCAGTCATGCTCAGTCCTCTATCAATACCAGAAACCTCGCAGGGACGGAACCTCATGATCACGACGCTACGAAGAACGTCCCAGGGAATCACGGATATACACTACTCTATGATCATGGAAGCCAGTCCCTGCCGACCGCACTAATCCCCCAAGAAATCATGTTGAGCCAAAAAAAGACACAACATGAACTGTTGTGTCTTTTTTGCGGCAAAGAGGACTTGAACCTCCACCTCGTAACCGAGACTAGCCCCTCAAGCTAGCGTGTCTACCAATTTCACCATTGCCGCATGCAACTTGTGACTGACAAGAGCAAACATACACCATTATACATTCTTAGTCAATAATCCGGAGAAAAATTCTCTGTTTCTCCCTCATTCGAAACGTGATAGTGTCTCAATATAATACCGGCAGTGATACTGTCGTACAGAGGGGTCCGGTACACAAACCTCTCATCACGCATGAAGTGTCATACGGTGTATCGAACGACCCGATCGCTCAGGGTATGAGCTCCTACTCATGGTGCAGATACCTGAGAATCTGTCACTGCGGGGACGGTATCCGATGCAGGATCATATCGGTCTTGATGGTCTCTCGATTCCAGTGATAGACGCCTTGCTGCTCATAACTGAACAGACGCATCGTATCGTCCCCGATGAATTCGATCAGGTAACGTGATGGATTCCATCTGAGACCGGTTATGGGGGAAGCCATCTGTTCCCAGCCCTCGAAGTTCTCGAAAGACTCACCGGTACCTTCAATCGCCAGTTCAGTCCTGGCTTTCTGCGTGGGAAAGGCTATATAATCCAGATCATAATCGGAATTGTGAATGACTGCTTCCCAGCTGTCCCACGTGGTGATGCGCCTGTAGGAACTGATCTCCAGTGAGGGGTCTTTGGTCGACCAGGATTCTATCCTCTTTTCGATGACTCCCTCTTTCGGGATGAATTCTACCTGGAACTTCATCGGATCAGTCAGGATAGATATATAGATCCGTTCATACTGCGTAGCCAGTGATTCTTCACCAAAGTTATCCATCGCAACCACCTCCCACGTCCCAAGGAGTTGACTGGTAAGATCCTGAGGTTCCTCGACGGGGACAGATGGGTCTTCCTCTGCCTGATCGACAGCCGAAGCATATGCATCGAGGGTACTGCGTGCTATGGGCTCAGGGTAATCGAACGCCTGAGCCTCTTGGGGATCTCTCGGGCCTTTCGGGACTGCCTTGGCTACCGGCTCCTGCGTCTGAGGCAGGGGATTATCAAAGTCCTGTGCACGTTCTGCCGGGACCGGTTCTGCATCTGGCTCCTGGGTCTGAGGCAGGGGATTGTCAAAGTCCTGTGCACGTTCAGATGAGACTGGTTCCGCATCCGGTTCCTGTGAAAGGGTCTCTGCAGAAGGCTCAGGTGAGAGTGCTCGTT
>JAIPFY010000061.1 GCA_021736385.1 Spirochaetia bacterium
TGATCAAGCGCATCAACGAAGAACGTGAATATGTTTCACTCGACATCATTCGAGCTTGGAAGAGATTACACGGAAAACCCCGGGATGCTTTCGGTAGATGGCTTTAACATGGGGGAAATAATCATATTCGGGCTACAGCCTCAAAAGCCATTTTGGATACAATCAACATATTCGATGAGGGAGATACGCGAAGAGAGATGGTCGGTGTCCTGTATAAGGGAGTATGCGATCTTCTATGACATGGTAGACGAGAAGAGGGTCCCAGCCCGGGATCTGAAGGCCTCCCGTGGGGGACGGTCCTCTGGTAGAGGATGTTTCATTCCCGGATGTCTGTGGTTGACCTTCTGAGCAGGTGTGTATAGTATCCAGGTATGTTAGTTCTTCAAACTAACATAGACGAGACTCAGGAGAAGTTCCCATGAACCATGAACAAACGAAAGGTATCTGTCTCTATCATGCAGATATCCATACCGGATACACCCATATCGAGGACGGGTTCGTCCTCATTCGCGCAGGAGTGATAGAGAATGTCTATTCACGGCTGCGGTTCGATCACGAGGAGATCAGCCGATCCTATGAGATGATCGATATAGCCGGGAGGATGATCTTCCCCGGCTATATCGATACCCATACTCACGGACTGCGAGGCTACGGAGTCGAAGAGGGACAGCCAGAGCAGATCGCGGGCATGGCACGTGTCCTGCCGGAGTATGGAGTCACCGCCTTCATCCCCACGATCAGTGTGATGACCTATGAGGAGACCCTCAGAGCCATCAGAGCCATCGTAGAGGCTCCGAGGGAACCCGGAAGTGCTCAGATCCTCGGCATGCATCTGGAAGGACCCTTCATCTCACGGGAGAAGAAGGGGATCCAGCGTGAGTCATGTATCAGAGATGTGAGTGTGGAGCTGCTCAAAGAGTACTGGGAGCTCTCAGAGGGGACGATCATCTCGATGACCGTGGCACCGGAGCTCAAAGGGATGCGGGAACTGGTGCTCGAAGCCCAGAAGCTGGGGATCACCCTGCTTGCCGGGCATTCGAATGCCACCTATGAGCAGATGGTCGAAGGGATCGAAGCAGGTATCCTGCATTCGACCCACTTCTTCAATGCCATGCGGAGCATGCATCACCGTGATCCGGGGGTCGTCGGAGCGATCCTGATCCATCCTGAGATCTCCTGTGAGCTGATCGCAGACGGGGTCCATGTGCATCCTGCTCTGGTGAGTTTTCTCGTGAAGGAGAAGCATGCAGGCAAGATAGCACTGATCACCGATTCTCTGAGACCAACAGGACTGCCAGAAGGGGAGTATCTGGTCAAAGGAGATCGCGTGAGCGAACAGGGCGGGGTCTTCTGCAGGATAGAGGACGGCACGATCGCAGGATCGGCACTGACGATGGACCGGGGAGTTGCCAATATGATCGAGTGGGGCATCGATGTCTCAGAGGTCGTGAGCATGGCATCGTTGAACCCTGCCAGGATCTATGATCTGGAGAAGCGCTACGGGTCACTGCTGCCGGGACGAAGAGCCGATCTGGTCATCTGTGACCGGCAGTACCAGATACAGCGAACGCTGATCGGCGGCCGTACCGCCTATGCCCGGGAGGCGGGAGCATGGACCATATGATCACCGCAAGCGGGCAGTACCAGAAAGAGGCGAACCGGAACCTGATCATGAACGAGCTTCGTCGTCAGGGGACTCTCAGCCGAGCAGACCTCGCGCGGATCACCGGACTCAAACGATCGACGATCACGCACATCGTGCAGGAACTGATCGACTGCTCACTCATCCGTGAAGGATCAACCGGCAGTGCTTCGCCTCAGGGAGGGAGAAGACCCATCGCCCTGCAGATCGACCGGCACTTCGGTTATATCATCGGCATCGATATCGATCGCTACACGTGTGAAGCGGTCCTGATGGATATCACCGGAGGGCTCGCAGCTCACTGTACGGTGCCGGTCCCGTACCCCGCAGAAGCTGCGCAGAGTTACATCCCTGCGGTGATCACCGCAGTATATGAGAAGCTGCGCAGAGCTCCTGATGGCACAGAACGTCCGATCATCGCGATCGGTCTGGGCATCTCGGGAACCGTCGACCCGAAGGCCGGGATCATCATGGAATCCCGTCTGCATGCTGTGAAGGAGCTGCAGCTGTCTTCTCACCTTGCCCATATACCGGTTCCCATACTCATCGAGAACGATGCGAACTGCGGCGCCTGGGCTGAGATCATGCTCAGTGAGCGTGAAGACCCGTCTCTCAACGGCATCTACGTGCTGCCGAGGATCTCACACACCAGAGAGGGGAGGGCAGAACATGTCGAGATCGGGGGAGCTGTGATCACCCAGGGGGCGGTCTGGCATGGTTCACGGTTCATCACCGGGGAGTTCTCGATGCGGTCCTGGTTCGAACCGGGGATCGAACAGATCGATCTGCACCGGGAACAGCTGCTGAAGATCGAAGAGGATCCTGAGATCCTGATGCGGTGGGTCTCCGTCGTCCTGAGTAAACTGGTCACCGTCGCGAGGATGCTCGATCCCGATATCATCCTTCTCGCGGGCATCTTCGCCACGCATCCCGAGCTCGTACAGCAGGTCATAGAAGAGCAGTTCCATCACAGCTGGTATCATGAAGCAGATCATGCCGATCGGGTGGTTCCCTCTTCTCATGTGCAGCACATCGTCGCCATCGGGGCAGGGGCCTATGTGCTGTCAAACATCTTTTCGATGCAGCATGTGGGAGATCCTGTCACACCCTTTGATATTTCATGGGAGCATGTGGTACTATCAGGCAGGAGGAACGGATGAAGAAGATCCCTGATCTATGGATACATCGCGTGATGCGTATCGCCTTCGTACTGCTGTGTGTTCGGCTCTTCGCTCATGCAGGAGCAGCACTGGGAGCCCTGCTGCAGCTCGAAGCGGGGACCCTCGCATCGGAGAGCCTCAGACTCGGTCTGCAGCTGGTGCTCACCATCGGGGTCATGCTGCTGCTTTCCCGGTCTCTCAGTCTGCGTGACATCGGCTTCAACCTCAATCACTGGAAGTGGAATCTGAAGTACGCTCTGCTCTTCTTCGTGCTCACTGTCGCGCTCTCTGCTGCCATGATTCTGCTGATCCCGATCAGCTGGATCCCCGATACCACAGACGTACTGATCTCCTGGACCCTCAAAGGACTCTCTGATGAACTGCTCTACCGTGCGTTCATCATCGGCATGCTCCTTCCGATCTTCCCTGCCTCAGGTCTGATCCTGGGTAAACGGCTCTCGATCGCCGGGGTGATCTCCATAGTCCTCTTCGCCCTTGCCCCTTTGAGTATCTCGCTCTACCCGTTTACCATCTCCTATGTCGGGCCTCTGGAGCAGGCAGCTCTGCTGGGACTCGGGCTGGTGACTTCCCTCATGTTCGAGTATACCCACAGCCTGCTGGGGCCGGTGCTGGTGCACAGCTTCGGGTACGGAATATTCCTCACGCTACTGCTGATCCTCAACTCACCAGGTGCTTGACCGTTTTGCACAGAGGGTGTATCGTACGGGGGTATGACATGCGGCAGAGATGATCTGTATCACTCTGACCAGAAGCAGCTACCCGCAGGTGCAGATCCTGTACCACGGGCGTACGATATCATAACGTGTTCGATGCAAAGGACTTGATCCATGAGAGACAGGTACCGAGATCATGCAGGACCGGTTTGGTCCATACCCCATGACCCATCAATGAAAGACCTTAGGTACTCGTGTCCTTTCGATCCAGGAGCAGAGATGATCTTTGCCTGCATCCGGCACACCAGGAGTACAGTCGGTGACGATACACGATTTCTCAGATAAGAAAGCCCACAAGATCCCCATAACCATGATCACCTCCTATGACAGCTGGAGTGCCTCGATCATTGCCGAATGCGATATTGACTGCATCCTCGTCGGCGACAGCCTGTCGATGGTCATGCACGGCTCGCGTTCTACGATCGATGCTGACCCTCAGCTCATGGCTCTCCATGTGAAAGCGGTACGTGCCGGTGCCCCTGATGCCTTCATCATCGGCGATATGCCGTTCCTCAGCTATCGAAAGGGGCTGAAAGACGCCATGGAGTGCGTCGAGCTGCTGATGAAAGCAGGGTCCCAGGCGATCAAACTCGAAGGGGTGCGGGGGCATGAAGCGATCATTGCCCATATCGTGGCATCCGGTGTCCCGGTCATGGGACATCTGGGTCTCACCCCTCAGTCGGTGCATCAGCTCGGAGGGTATAAAGTACAGGGGAAGGGGGCTCAGGCCAGGCAGCAGCTGATCGAAGATGCGAAGGCCCTTGAAGACCTCGGATGTTTCTCCCTGGTCCTTGAATGTGTCCCCCATGCCCTTGCAGCGGAGATCGCACAACTCCTGCGTATCCCGGTCATAGGGATCGGTGCCGGCAGTGAGGTCGATGGACAGGTGCTGGTCCTCCACGATATGCTCGGTCTCTCTTCAGGACCCTATCCCCGGTTCGTCAAACAGTATCTGGAGGGGAGGGCTCTGATGACCGAAGCGCTGAACAGCTATGCCAGAGAGACCCGTGAGCGTCAGTTCCCCTCCTCGAAGGAGCAGTACGCATGAAGATCATCACAGATCCCCGCAGATGGAAAGAGACTATGTACGAAGTACGGGAATCAGGAGCCTCTATAGGTTTCGTCCCCACCATGGGAGCCCTGCATCAGGGCCACCTCTCCCTGATCCGCATGGCGAAAGAGCAGTCTGGTGCAGTCGCGGTGAGTATCTTCGTCAATCCCACCCAGTTCAATGATCCGAAGGACCTCCGTGCGTATCCGAGTACCCTTGAAACGGACCAGGAGGCCCTGCGATCGCTCGGAGTGGAGTATCTGTTCCTCCCGTCCTATGAAGCACTCTACCCGGACGGTTATACCTACAGTATAGAGGAGCATGAGATCTCCAGGCGCTTCTGCGGGGCGAGTCGCCCCGGTCATTTCACCGGTGTGCTGACAGTCGTCATGAAGCTGCTGCTGCTCACCGGGGCTGATCGTGCCTATTTCGGTGAGAAGGACTGGCAGCAGTACCGGCTGATCGAAGGCATGTGTGAAGCCTTCTTCCTCGATACCAAGATCATACCGGCCCCTCTGATCAGAGAAGCCTCGGGACTTGCCTTGAGTTCCCGCAATATGCTGCTCTCAGAAGAGGATCGGGCACTGGCGCCCTCCTTTCATGCGATCCTCTCAAGCGGGAAGCCTGTAGAGCAGATCATCAGTGATCTGGAACAGGCAGGCTTCATCGTCGACTACGTACAGCAGTGGGAAGACCGGCTGCTTGGAGCAGTGATGCTCTCACATGTGAGGTTGATCGATAATGTCAGAATCAGAACATGAGCGTGAATCCACACAGCGGCACATCCTGTTGTGCGTATCAGGCTCCATAGCCGCCTATAAGGCGGCATCTCTTGCTTCTCTGCTGCACAAGAGCGGCTATGAGCTCAAGTGCGTGATGAGCAGTACAGCCCATGAGTTCATCGGGCCGGCGGCACTCGAGGGGATCACCGGCTCCCCAGTCTACCGGACCATGTTCGAACGTCCGCATGAGATCACCCACATCGCTCTGGCGAAGTGGGCGGATCTGATCGTCATCTATCCCGCATCGGCCTCTGTACTTGCCCGGCTCTACGCGGGAGGAGCCGATGACCTGATCTCTGCTCTCGTTCTGGCGAACAACGGGAGGGTGCCGGTACTCATCGCTCCTGCCATGAACAGCGGGATGCTTGCTCATCCTGCCCTCCAGCGGAACATCGCAGGGCTGCAGGAGTTCGGCTATGAGATCCTGCCGACCGAAGAGGGATTGCTTGCCTGCGGGACAGCCGGCAGCGGCAGACTCCTTGCCCCTGAAGTCGCAGCAGCCCGGATAGAGGAGCTCCTATGGAGCAGAAGCTGAAAGTCCTGATCACCTCAGGCGGTACGAGTGAGCCGATCGACGGGGTACGGTACGTGACGAACTTCTCAAGCGGCAGGACCGGGGCGGCTATCGCCGGGTATTTCAGTGCTGCCGGGATCTCTGTGCATCTGCTTCACGGGCGTGCTGCGGTGCTGCCCTCTCCTGCTGGAGGCTGTATCTGCGAGTCCTATACGAGCTGCTCGGATCTGCAGGAGAGACTGCAGAGGGTCTTGTTCGAGGATCCCTCCATCGGCGCGGTCATCCATGCAGCTGCGGTGAGTGACTTCTCACCTGATTCGATCATCTTTGCCGATGGTTCGAGCATGAGAGCCTCCGATACGGGAAAGCTCTCCTCGGATCGGGAGTTCACCGTCCAGTTCCGCAGGAACCCCAAAGTGATCGACCAGCTCAGATCGTATGCAGAGCGCTCGGGGCGGGAAGCTGCGATCATCATCGTAGGCTTCAAGCTCACCCATACTGCTGATAACGTGCAGCGTACAGCAGCCGTGCAGGCACTCCTCTCGAGGGGCTGCTGTGATCTGGTGGTGCACAATGATCTTACTGAGATCACCAAAGAAGGACATACTGCTTCCTTCTACACCGCAGACGGCTCTCTGAGAGCAGTCACCCATACCAAAGAAGAGATGAGCCGCAGATTACTGCAGCTGATCACAGGAGAAGATGATGGTCTTATGTATTGATGTCGGGAACACCCAGCTCTACGGCGGTCTGTTCCAGGATGGGGACGTGGTACTTCGGTTCAGGAAGGTCTCTGACATGGGGATCTCCTCCGATGAGCTTGGCTTCTTTCTCAAGGGGGTCATCAGGGAGAATGGGTTCGATCCCGATATGATCAGAAGGATCGCCTGCTGTTCGGTGGTCCCCGATATGAATCATGCGCTGATCAACAGCTGCGTTCGCTATTTCGGGAAGGAACCCTTTGTACTGAAGGCCGGGGTGAAGACCGGTCTGAAGATCAGATACAAGGATCCCTCAGCGGTGGGAGCAGACAGGATAGCCAATGCCATCGCAGCGGTCGCTCACTACCCGGGAGAGAATCTGATCATCGCCGATTTCGGTACGGCTACCACCTTCGATGTGGTGACAGCAGATAAAGAGTATCTCGGAGGGGTCATAGTCCCTGGGATGAGGCTCTCGATGAGAGCGCTCGAAGCGCATACGGCAAAACTGCCGAAGGTGGAGATCACCGTACCCGATCAGGTGTGTGGACAGACGACAGAACAGAGCATCCAGTCGGGGCTCTACTACGGGACTGCCGGTACCATCCGGGAGGTGGTCAGAGGCATCACCGCAGAACGATTCGGCGGGGTACGACCGATCGTTCTGGGAACAGGAGGGTTTTCCGGACTCTTCCGGGAGACCGGTCTATTCGATGAGATCCTTCCAGACCTTGTTCTGGAAGGCACCTATCTTGCACAGGAGATGAACCCATGATGATCGAGATGCTCAAAGGGAAGATTCACCGGGCGACGGTGACCGCTGCAGAACTGCACTATATCGGATCGATCTCGATCGATCCTGTCCTCTATCAGGCTGCGAACATGAGAGAGTATGAGAAGGTTGATGTGCTGAACATCACCAACGGGGCACGGCTTACTACCTACATCATCAAAGGAGGTCCCGGGGAGATCTGTCTCAACGGTGCGGCTGCACGATTGGTGCAGAAGGGTGATCTGGTGATCGTTGCAGCATATGCCTCCATGAGCGAAGCGGAAGCAGAGGACTTTCACCCGTCGATCATCCAGGTCGATGAACACAATGCGATCATCACCGATCAGTGATCATGTCGGTAGAGCAGGTGAGCTAGATCGTCATCGGTCTTTCTCAACCTCCTGCTGATCTCCCGTGCCAGATTCCTGATGATCATGGCATAGGTCCCGATATGGGTCTTCGAGAGCTGGTAGAGGTCGTAGTTGGTGAAGGTGACCAGGACTGTGGTCTGTGAAGCCATCGCAGAAGCAGCACACGGCTGGATGTCGATCAGTTCCATCTCTCCGAAGGTGTCACCGGCAGTGAGGGTGATCAGCAGCCGGTCGGTAGATTCATCCTCCTCGATGTGCTTGAGGATCTGGACCTCTCCCGAGAGGATGAAGAATACCCGGTTGTTCGGTTCTCCCTGCTGTAGGATGCATTCGCCGCTCTGGTAGGTCTCTTCACAGAAGAACTCCTTGAGGTACTGCAGCTCCTCGGTGGAGAGTCCACCGAACAGACTGTGTGTGTACAGGAACGTATCATCGATAGTATATGCACTCATGAGTATATGATACATGCTCTCAGAGAGCAGCACAAGCTGTGACACGAGAGATAATCAGCAACATGCCTATGATCGCATCTCATGGGGTCTTCTCGTGAGAGTACTGCAGCAGCAGGCGCTCATCCCCATGAGTGCTGATCGGTCTTTATGAAAAAAAGAGTTGACAGCTCAGGATTTCTGAATTAATATGAATTTATGAAAGCGTATTCAAACACAGTGACCATGAAAGAGATCGCACAGAAGGCAGGGGTATCCCAGGCGACGGTCTCCCGGGTCCTCAATAACCATCCATCAGTCTCACCTGCAAAACGGCAGCGGGTCATGGAGTGGGTACGCAAGCTGAACTTCGAACCGAACTATTCGGCAAAGACCCTTGCAGCCAACAGCTCACAACTGATAGGTGTCGTGCTGCCTGATATGCAGAACCCCTATTTTACCGAGATCCTCTATCATATAGAACGGATCGCGACGATCAGCGGCTACAGCATCCTCGTATGCAACTCCAATGGGGATATGCAGAAGGAGAAGGCGCTGATCAGGCAGCTCAAGGCCAGACAGGTGGACGGGCTGCTCATTGGGCTTGCCAATACCCGCTCTGAAGTGCTCGAGAGCCTCAAGAGGGATCACATCAAGACGGTGGTGATCACTCAGGACTATGAAGGGATCGATTGTGTGGCGATATCGCATACAGAGGGCGGCACGCTGGCCGCAGCGTATCTGCTGGAAGGTGATGTCTCTGATTTCGCCTTCTTCGGTCAGGACTCTGATGATAAGTTCGTGGGGTTCAGGGACCATCTGCTCGAACAGGGAGTGTCCCCGGATCATATTCACACCATCGGTAATCATGAGGACTGGTATTTCAGTACGATGAAACGGGGATATCATACGCTCAGGCAGTTCATCCAGACGAACGAACTCCATGGCAGGCTCGGCGTGTTCACTGTCAGTGACATGTACGCAGTGGCGATGCTGCAGGCGTGCCGTGAGCTTGGTCTCAAGGTGCCCGAGGAGGTCTCGATCGTGGGCTTCGATAACATCTTCCTCTGTGAAGCGGTAGATCCTCAGCTGACATCGATCGCACAACCGGTAGAGGATATAGCCCGTCTTGCGCTTGACATCCTCTTCCGGAGGATCGAAGAGAAGGGTGAGCCTCAGGGGCATCAGCATATCATCCTCCCTCCCCAGATCATACGAAGAGGTACCTGAGCACATGGGGACAGATTTTAGATACAGTATGAAAGCGTATTCATAAGTTGCAAGAATTTCAGATTATAAGGATGAGGTACAGGTGAAACGAGCCATATACGACGAAGTACAACGACCACAGATTCACTATACACCGAAGAAGAACTGGATGAACGATCCCAATGGCTGCATCCATGTGAACGGGATATACCACCTCTACTATCAGTACCACCCGTTCAGTTCCCAGTGGGGACCGATGCACTGGGGGCATGCGGTCAGTACTGATCTGATCTCCTGGGAGGAGCTGCAGATCGCACTCTATCCCGATGATCGGTGCGGTATGGCCTTCTCCGGTTCTGCAGTCCTTGACGGTGAGAATACCAGCGGGTTGTTCGATACTGAGGGTGGCATCGCAGTTTTGTATACTGGACACACGAGTACCCATGGTACCCAGCGCCAGCAGCAGTGTCTTGCTGTGAGCCATGATGATGGGAAGACTCTTGTTCCCTATGAGCATAATCCAGTGATCCCTTCAATGGGAAGAAGTGATTTCCGGGACCCGAAGGTCTTCCGGCACGATGAGAGCAGTTCCTGGGTCATGGTGATCTCAGCGGGGAAGCATCTGGAACTCTATCGGAGTACTGATCTGAAACAGTGGGAGCTTGCCTCCTCATGTGTGCTGGAAGGGACCGGTGAACATCATCTGTATGAATGTCCTGATCTGCTGCTGGTCCCGTCGGAAGATTCCACGGGTACTGCCCGCTGGATGATGTGTGTCAGTCTGCTCAAGGATGATGTGAGTACAGCAGGAGGAAACGCCTATGCGTTCGGAGCCTTTGACGGGTATGTGTTCACTCAGAGCGAACGACTCAAGACGTTCGATCACGGGTATGACTTCTATGCCATGCAGTCATGGGCAAACATGGATGATGGACGGGCTGTGATCATCGGATGGATCAATCACTGGGGGTATGCTCATGTCACACCGACAGCACCGTGGCGCGGGGGGATGTCTATTCCGCGGGAACTGACGGCAAAGAAGGATGCCGATGGGACCTGGCATCTGGTGCAGCAACCTGTTGCTGAACTGCAAGCTTACCATCTGAGCCCCTGGCAGCTTGGACTCGACGATTATAACAGGCCGTTGCCGTTGGATGGTGGCCGTGCCCATGAGATCCGTATGGAGGGAATGGCTGCTGATACCGATCTGCTGGAAATCTGTCTGTCAAATCCGTGTGATCAGCAGGTCACAGTCAGGATCAGTACCAGGGATCTGCTGCTGAGCGTCGATCGACAGCATACCTGCTGTGACCAGTTCGACCAGGAGTTCGCCTCGGTGATAGAGGCTGCGATCCCGACCACCGCAGCCACTCTGGATGTCACGATCCTGGTTGACCGATCAGTCCTTGAAGTGTTCGCTGCCGGCGGTATGCTGGTGCTGACCAATCTGTTCTTCACCTCCCAGGAGCTGGACCATATCACGGTGACCGGGGATGGGAAGAGGATAGATCGTATCACGATCACACCGATCAGATCGATCTGGGAGACGACATGAACAAGCATTCTTTCATCCTGCAGTGCAGGGTGTTGAATAATAAATGACACATCACATAGGAGGAAGTCATGAGTAAGAAGATTCTTGTATGCCTGTTGCTGGCAGTCCTGATCAGTTCAGGGATGATCTATGCGAAGGGGCAGAGTGAAGAGGCTGCGGATCGAACCGTGAGCATCATGTTCCAGGGGCCTGATACTGAGCAGGCAGCGATCAGGGATAGTGCGAACCGTTTCACCGCATCGACAGGTGTCGAGGTAGAGCTGCTGTTCACCCCTCACGATTCGTATACCGAGAAACTCGCAGGGTATATCTCTGCGAAGCAGTTACCGGATGTGATCCAGATCGATGCGCCGAATCTGTCCAACCTGGTTTGGAGCGGTTATGTCTCTGAGATATCGCCGTACATCAGCAGCGGTCTGATCGATGATATGACACTGTCGAACATCGCCCAGAGTACCTATCCTGTGGATGGTAAGCTCTATGCGATCAGCCAGATCGACAGTACGGTCCTGCTGTATGCAAACAGGACCTATCTGGAGCGGATTGGTGCCCGTATACCCACATCGGTAGCAGATGCCTGGACGATCGAAGAGTTCGATGCGATCCTTGATGATCTTTCATCACTTCCTGAGGTCTCCTGGCCTCTCGATATCATGAAATCCTACGGTACTACCGGTGAGTGGGCAACCTACGGGTTCTCTCCAGCAATGCAGTCTGCAGGCGGTGATCTGATCGGTCGTGGCGACTGGGTAGCTGATGGTACGATCAACAGCGCCAAGAGCATAGAAGCCATGGAGTATTTCCAGAAGTGGTCAGAGAAAGGATATCTTGTGCCTTCAAGCGGCGGAGATAATCAGCTCTACAATGCTGATAGGGCAGCAGCGATCGCATGGTGCGGTCACTGGCTGTGGGCATCCGCATCAGCTGCTCTCGGGGATGATCTGGTCGTGATCCCTCTTCCAGATTTCGGGACCGGTGTGGCTACTCCCAATGGGTCCTGGATATGGAGTATCACCTCTACCTCTTCGAACAAGGAACAAGCCGGACAGCTGATCGAGTTCATGCTCACAGACGAGCAGTTCCTCAAAGACTGGGCAGCGATCGGGGCCTATCCTGCCTTGAAGAGTTTTGCTCAGCTGTCACCGGACTATCTTGATCCGGACAAGATGGCCATCGCCTTCGAGCAGGCAGACTATGCAGTCTCAAGGCCTCCCCATCCTGCCTATCCTACGATCACCGTAGAATATGCCAAGGCATTCGATGCGATCCTCAATGGTACGGATGTGGCTGCTGCACTCACCAAGGCTGCAGAAGCCATAGATGATGACATAGAGGATAACGACGGGTATCCCCCTTTCGGTAACTAGATCCCAGATCGGACCAGAGGGCCGCAGAGCCACTGCGAGTATCCTGCGGCTCTCTATCCTGTATGCTATGCTAGACTTGAAAGCAGTATCACGATCGTGAAGAAGGGCATCCTGCCATGGTGCCTGTATGATAGAGGAGTCCTGTATGAATCTTGTACACAAAATGTATCAGAATGCACAGAAGCGAGAACGTGATCGGCTGATGAGCGGGCATGACCAGCGGCAGGAGTTGCTGATGATCCTGCCGGCGCTCATCCTGCTGTTCCTCTTTCTGCTGCTGCCGTTTCTTATGTCTGTTGAGCTGTCATGTACCAATCAGCGGCTCGTTCAGGGACCGGTTCCGACCAAGTTCGTCGGGTTGAGGAACTATGTCAGGATCCTCTCTGATCCAGAATTCTGGCAGGCCTTCTGGAATGTCATGCGATTCTCACTGATGGTGATCCCGCTGCAGTGCGGGTTCGCTCTGATCATGGCTAATTTCCTCAATAAGCTGACCATGATGAAGAGTTTCCTTCGCAGTCTCTACTTCCTTCCCTTCATCACGCCGATGGTCATCGTCACGGTCATCTGGCAGACGATCTATCAGTATCCCAATGGTATCATGAATACCCTGGTCTCCTTCTTCAGTTTCGGAGCTGTCGGTCCCATAGAGTGGCTCGGCAGTGAGTTCTGGGCGATGCCCTCGATCGTACTGCTCTCTGCATGGCAGGCATATGGGTTCCAGATGATCATCTACCTCGGTGGGCTGCAGAACATCCCCAACGAGATCTATGAAGCAGCAGATATCGACGGGGCCAATGGATGGGAACAGTTCCGTTTCATCACCTGGCCCTCTCTGATCAATACCAATGTTCTGATCCTGATCATCACCACCATACAGGCACTCAAGTTGTTCACTCAAGTGAACATCCTGACCAAGGGTGGACCGAACGGGACGACGAACACGCTGGTGCACTATATCTATGAGTCAGGGTTCGTCGGGCAGAAGATCGGCTACTCAGCAGCATCCTCGCTGCTGCTGTTCCTGCTGATCTTAGGTATATTCCTCGTACAGAGACTCAGTCTCTCATCGCTTGAACGTAATTAGGAGGCTGATGATGCGTGTTGGACAAGAACGCAAAGAAATGATCAAAACGGTTCTGCTGATAGTATTCGGTATCATCATCGTCTCACCTCTGGTACTCATGCTCGTATCGAGTCTCAAAGATGATATGTATCAGATCATGGAAGATATGGGTTCCATACGGGCCTTCATGGTCACTGAACCCTCGATGAACAACTATCGGGAGATCCTTTCTTCAGAATCAGTACAGAACTTCAAGCGGTTCTTCCTGAACTCGATCATCGTCCTGACAGGGACGGTCACAGGGACCCTGCTGATATCTTCTATGGCAGGATATACCCTGCACCGGGGAACTCTGGCTATCCATAAGTTCCTGCTGCCCCTGATCATATCCCTGTACATCATCCCGATGGAATCGATCATGCTGCCGCTGATGTATCAGGTGATGAAGTGGGGGATCTCAGATACCTATATCGTACAGATCCTGCCGTTCATTGCCAGTCCGATCTATATCTTCCTCTTCTACCAGTTCTTCAGACAGGTCCCCATCTCGCTCTCAGAAGCGGCGATGATCGAGGGAGCTTCATTCTGGAGGATCTATTGGGAGATCTTTCTGCCGATCAACAGGTCAGCAGTGGTGACTGTCGCGATCCTGCAGGGAATGGATGCCTGGAATCAATACCTCTGGCCATTGCTGGTGACTCAGACCGAACGGGTACGACCGATGTCGGTGGCACTTGCTTCGTTCTCCGGTACCGGCGTTGTCTACTGGGACCGCCTGATGGCAGCCTCGGTGGTCATGCTCCTGCCGGTGCTGGTATTCTTCCTCTTCTTCCAGAAGTTCTTCATCCAGTCTGTGGCAAGCACTGCAGTCAAGGGGTAGCGATAGCGTCCACTGAAGGATCTGCTGACCGGCGGTTCTGCCGGTATCAGTGGATCACCAGGATCACTGCTCCGGCGATAGCGGTGAAGGTACCCAGGATCGTCGAAAGGGATATCTTCTTCCGGTAGAAGTGATGCTCGATCGGAAGCAGCAGGACCGGACTGATCTGGGTGATCGCAGTGATCACCCCCACCGGTGCCAGTGTGATCGCATGGAGGGTCAATACGATCCCGAGGATCGGCCCTACCAGCGCTGCTGATGCGACCAGAGCCAGCAGCTTCACCGAACGAAGTGCCCTGAAGTCCTGTCTGAACGAACCTCGAAGGGATGCATAGATCACCAGTCCGACGAACCCTGCGCTGATACGCAGCAGGTTCGCTGAGATCGGGTGGATCCCTTCGGCCATGCCTGCCTTGGAGAAGACCATGGCCACCGCCTGGGCCATCGAACCGAGCATGGCGATGATCAGACCTCTGGTCCGACCCTTTCGTTCCCCGGTCCCGGCCTGAGACTCGGTATAGACCACCCACATGACCCCCGCTACCGTGATGATGATCCCGATGACCTGGATGATGGTTATGCGTTCATTGATGAAGATGCGCGAGATGATCGTCGTATAGATGGGGGAGCTGGTGAGGATCACCAGCGTCTCTCTGGGTCCGAGATCCACATAGGCACGGAAGATCAGCAGATCGGCGATGAAGAAGCCCAGCAACCCTGATATGAGCAGATGCCCATACGTTGCTGTGCTGTACCCCATCGGGATCACCGTCCCTGTCACAGCGACATTGAGCAGCAGGATCATAGGCAGTGCGATCCACAGTCGTATGTGTGCCACACTCCGGGAACCGGCCTGTCTCCCGACGTACGAGTAGATCAGAGAGTTCTGTGCCCAGCAGAGGGCAATGATCAAAGCAAGCAGCTGTCCAACCATATGTTCCATGCCCAGACTATACGCTAAACCCTCAGAGAATACAATCGATCACAGGATATATCTGAGCAGTAGTCGCTGCATGGTACCCCTGATGCAGTTCACAGGTGAATGAGATTATGGTTTGCACTCGGGAAAGAACGGTGTATGATGGGAACAGGTCTCCTGTAGGGAGCATCAGAGTACACGTGGAAAGAGAGAGACAGCTATGAGCAGTAGAAAACGTGAAGTGGTGATCAGGCAGGCAGAGATAGATGACCTTGCTGCCATATTCCATCTGGGAGAGAAGGTCTTCACCTCTCAGGCCTTTTCGAATCTCTATCGTACCTGGGATGAATATGAGGTCACGACGTTCTTCAATCAGGAATCAGAGAACCTGCTGGTGGCAGATGATAACGGGACCGTGGTCGGCTTTGCCATGGGGACCACGATCGAGAAGGCCCGTTCAGCCTGGAGCTACGGACATCTGGTCTGGCTGGGTATCGAACCGGAGTACGCCAGGTCCGGGATCGGCAGCATGCTCTTCGACCGGTTCAAGCGGCTGATGAAGAAGCAGGGAGTACGTATGCTGATGGTGGACACCCAGGCTGACAATGCCCCGGCGATCAGATTCTTCCGCAGCAAGGGGTTCGAGAACCCGACAGAACATCTCTATCTTACCATGCAGCTGTGACAAAGGCGGTCCTATGATAGCAAGAACGATCAGAACCGAACGCCTCCATGCCCTGTTCTCCGATATGGTCGACATCTACAGCCCCTCGGGCAAGGAAGATGAGATCGTGCGGTACCTCGCTGAGTACCTGAAGGGTACCGGTCTGGCTGTGGTGCTTCGTGCAGTGGATGAGACACGGTACAACCTCGAGATCAGTGCCAAACGGGCAGAACCGAAGATCCTCTTTCTCGGTCATATTGACACAGTACCCGCCTATGATATAGAGCAGTATGAGTTCAGTGAGCATCAGGGCAATTGTCATGGCCTGGGTACTGCCGATATGAAGGGCGGCTGTGCTGCGATGATCGAGGCATTCGTCTCAGCTTGGGAGGGCGATTGTCTGCCCTCGGACTGCATGCTCTCTCTTGTGGTAGGGGAGGAAGAGAACGGGGATGGTACGCAGGCACTGCTGGAAGCCTGGCGCTTCAGCCATGCCATCGTAGCCGAACCGACGAACATGCAGCCCTGTACCAGCCACTTCGGCTATATGGAGCTGGTGCTGACCCTGCTCGGGTACCGTCGCCATGCAGCGCTCTCTGAGAAGGAGACCAACGCGATCAGGACCATGCTGCAGCTGCTGCTGCAGCTTGAGGAGCATGTGGAACACTCCTCCCACGAGATCGCACTGAACATACGTGATCTGCACAGCTCCGAATCGGGGTTCGCTGTACCTGACAGCTGCTCGGCCTCACTCGATCTACATATGCCTGCGGGAGTGGATGTTGCCAGGTATGCTCAGGACCTTGAAGCCTTCCTGCGGGCCTTCATCGAAACCAGCTCGGTCAACGGCTTCCGTATCGAGCTGCCGTTCATCACTGACGGGTATGTGATAGACACCTCTGATCCGTTCGTCGAGATGATCAAGTCCGTCTACCATGACCTGTCCCTCCCCTGGGAGCTTGAATCCTTCAGAAGCCATTCAGATGCCAACTTGCTCAGAGATGCCGGATGTACCCCGATCATCCTTGGTCCAGGATCACTTTCAGCAGCCCATACCAAAGATGAGTATGTCCCCTTTGGACAGGTCGTTCAGGCCTCGGAGGTCTATCTGAACCTGCTGCAGGTCCTGCACGGCAGAAGCACCTGAGGGCCCTGCAGATCCTGCAGGCTCCCTGCTCGTGCTCAGCCCTGAGGGCTGGATGAGGAGCTCTTTCTGACCGGTTACCTGCTGATACGAAGTAAATACTTGCATATGAATGAGATGATGAAAAAATACCGTAAAAAGTGGCTCTCCTAATCTTTCAAGAACAGTCAGGCAGGCTGTATACTTTGAACAGCTAAGGAGGACGGTATGAAGAAACACGTATGGGTTTGTATGCTGCTGATCTTACTCGCAGGGATGCCGGCTGCGCTCTTCAGTGCTGATGAGTATCTGTACACCGGTTCACGGGATGGGGAGATGCGATTGGGGCTCAGTGCCTACATGCTCCCGCTCTTCTCGGTCGAACTGCTGAAAGTCTCCCCCTTCGGACTCGGGATGGCCTACGGGATCACTGATCGTCTTGATCTGACGGCTTCTCTTGCACCGCTGAACTACTATACGGCGATGGTACTCCCGGATATGATCGCCGGTAATGAATATCTGTTCATCTATGTCGGGGAGGCCGGAGCCCGGTATCATCTCTCTGCATCCGAGAGCTCCTTCTACATCGAGGGTGATCTTGCGACACTCGGGATCTTCGGTTCATCAGATGATCCCGAATCAGTGCTCAATGATCTCAAAGGTGGTATCTATTTGGCTCTGTTTATGCAGTGTAGTGAATTTCATTCACTCACCGAAAATGGCAGAGCTGGTTTTCCAAACACTTCTTTATAGGTCGAAAACTCTCCAATACTGTGTATAGCTGCTACCAACTTATCTTTGATATCCAATTTATTCACACCGATATGATTCATGTCAAATCCATTCCATGCAAGGTAGTTGTCCAGATATTTACTTCCCACTCCTTTGAATGGCTCTATCATGTGTTTAAACCTA
>JAIPFY010000062.1 GCA_021736385.1 Spirochaetia bacterium
TACGCACTACAAGGCCTATGATATTGATCATTTCAGAGCAATAGTGAGTTTACCATGATGAGATATTAACAGACGAGAATTGCTATATGTAATACTGATATAGATTTGCCATCTTCACAACCTGATTTTGGTCCCATAGGAAGAGGGCTCATAGGTCGCTCCGGTGAACAGATATTTCGACTGTGCCGTCCATGGCATGGTCAGCGCTGTGAGCATGCTCATCTGCAGACACATCAGTATGACCGCAACAGGCAGTCCTCGTCTTTTCATGGATCCCTCGACACGTCGTATAACGTTTCATCTGGTAATCTGGAATATGGTTCAGCAGACCGTCTCGCCACTGCAAGACGCACCCGATCCCTGTGACCACCTCTCCCCCTGAACCTTCACTGAGGGGCTCACTTCCTCATCCTCTGGATAACACCATCCATCATGCCAAAATTGCATGAGCTTATCAACAGAAACATGAAATCTTTTTCCGATTTTTTTCCACCCTCGATCACGCCCCCTGACCATATTGCTGCAATTGCCTATCCTCAGTTCTGTGCTGCTGTTCCTTTTTTCTCCAGTATATTATACTCTTTGAGTATGAACCTATTCACAGATGCATCAGAACAGCACATGCAGCCGCTTGCCTACCGTATGCGGCCGCAGGACCTCTCAGAATATATCGGGCAGGAACATATCATCGGAGAGGGACGCCTGCTCAGACGGGCGATCCAGGCAGATCAGCTCTCCTCAGTGATCTTCTACGGTCCTCCCGGGACCGGGAAGACCACCCTCGCACGGGTGATCGCCAACACCACCAAAAGCCACTTCTCGACCATCAATGCCGTGCTCTCAGGGGTGAAAGAGCTCAGACAGGAGATCGAGGAGGCAAAGAATCGCCGTGAGTACTATCAGAAACGAACGATCCTGTTCGTGGATGAGGTACATCGTTGGAACAAGTCACAGCAGGATGCCCTGCTCCCCTGGGTAGAGAACGGCACGTTCATCCTCATCGGAGCGACAACGGAGAATCCCTATTTTGAAGTGAATGCGGCGCTGGTAAGCCGAAGCCGCATCTTCCAGCTCACCAGACTGGATGAGAAGGATCTGTATGCCATTGCGCAGCAGGCTCTCTCCTGCACCGATCGCGGTTACGGAAGCTATTCGATCACCTTCGAAGACGGAGCGCTCGAACACCTCGTGAGCATAGCCGCAGGAGATGCGAGATCCCTGCTCAATGCGCTCGAACTGGCCGTCGAGACCACCCCTGAGCGGTTCCCGCCCGAAGACCCCGCTCAGGAGATCTACATCACCAGAGAAGCTGCAGAGGAGAGTATCCAGCAGAAAGCGGTGTTGTACGATAAGGAAGGGGACTATCACTACGATGTGATCAGTGCGTTCATCAAATCGATCAGAGGATCCGACCCTGATGCCTCACTCTACTGGCTCGCCCGTATGGTACAGGCAGGAGAGGACCCGAAATATATCTTCAGACGAATGCTCATCTCAGCCTGTGAGGATGTCGGTATGGCAGACCCACAGGCGCTGGGAGTCGTGAGTGCAGCCGCTGCCGCATACGACCGTGTCGGCTTGCCTGAGGGCCGGTTCCACCTGACCCAGGCAGTACTCTACCTGTCCACAGCTGCGAAATCCAACAGCTCTCTGGGGTTCTTCACTGCCCTCAAGCAGATGGAGCAGGAGACAGACGGAGAGGTTCCCAACCACCTCAAAGACGGCAGCCGTGACAAGAAGGGGTTCGGACACGGGAACGGCTATCTCTACCCCCATGCCTATACCGATCACTGGGTCACTCAGCAGTACCTGCCTACCGCGATGCAGGGCAGTGTCTTCTATCAGCCTTCGGATCAGGGGTATGAGAAGCAGATACGGACCCAGGTGGAGCAGCGCAGGGAGGCTCAGTTGGAGGGTGCTCTCACCGAGCCCTACCCGGAGATACTCACCTTCTCTCCTGCGAACACCCAGCGTGAGAAGTGGCTCGAACGGCTCATCTCAGACAGAGGGGCCGTGCAGGATACGGTAAGGACCCGCATATTCTCCCAGCTGAAGCTGCAGCGCCACAGCAGGGTCCTGGTCCTTGAACAGGGCCGGGGCATGCTGGTATGGGAGGCCTGTCGTCACACCCCCGAAGGAGGGGTCAGCGTGATCTGCAGAAAGGAGAGCCTCACCAGAGAGATCATCGGCTATGCTGCACAGCTGCCGGAGCTCGATCGCCCGCACATCATCACTGCTGCTGATGATCATCTGCAGCAGCTCTTCGGGGATCGGGATCTCTTCGATGCAGTCATCGGACAGCATGCCTTCACCCGGGTCGCTGACAAGCTGCAGTTCGCCCGAGAACTGTACGCTCTGTGCAGTGAGGATGCCCGGCTCTCCTTGTGTGAGATCATACCGAGAGCCGGTCAGCGGCTCTCGGAGCTCTGCAGGGACCCGAAGCACCGCCGCCTGCTTGAAGCTGCGGAACTTCTGATCTACCGTGATACAGCGAACTGTATGGTGAATTTCGATGAACAGTCACTCATCGATGTTCTGCGAGCTGCCGGGTTCAGACATGTCTCATCCAGTGCTCAGCAGCTCGATGAGCCCAGGCGGATCACCTCGAAGGACATAGACACCTGGTTGAACGCCTCATACCGACCGGTGATCGAAGCGGCAGACCTGCAGCTGCTGGAGCAAGTTCGAGAGCAGCTGAAGAAACAGTACGATGGACAGATCATTGACTGGCGCATCATACAGTGCTTCATCACCGGAGATCTGCAGGACTCGTAAGATAGGTGGTGAGGACCTTCTGCAGCACCTGCATATCGACAGGCTTTGATATATAGTCATTCATCCCCACCGCGATACACCGTTCCCGGTCTCCGGTCATCGCATGTGCGGTCATGGCGATGATCGGCAGATCGGATCTGATCTCATGCAGTGTACGGATTCGCATGGTAGCCCGCAGCCCGTCCATCACCGGCATCTGGCAATCCATCAGCACCAGATCCACCTGCTGATCGAGCAGCACCTCTATCGCCTGGGCACCATCTGAAGCTTCGATGACCGTGCAGCCCAGTCTCTGCAGCATCATACGGGCAACGAACGCGTTGGTAGGGTTGTCCTCGACAAGGAGGACGGTCGTACCGGCAAGACTGTCGTACGACTTCTGTTCAGGAGGACCGGTCTCACGAGGCACTGAGGCAGCAGGAAGTCCCAGAGGCAGAGAGAAGCTGAAGGTAGAGCCTTCGCCGAGGATGCTCTCAAGGTCGATCCCCTCCCCCTTCATCGCTCCTACCAGATTGTCACTGATCGCCAGCCCCAGTCCGACCCCTCCATGTCTGCGCGTGGGTGTCGCATCACTCTGGAAGAACTTGTCGAACACCCTCATACGATCCTTCTGGGAGATCCCGATCCCCGTGTCAGTCACGGAGAATCGGATCCAGCCCGCTCGGGAGGTATCACGTGACACTTCGAGTCTGACGCTGCCGGTGTTGGTGAACTTGATACTGTTGTGTATCAGATTGTACAGGACCTGCTCGATACGCTTCTCATCACCGTAGACCTCTGCAGGGAGCTGTTCACACAGCTGCAGCTCAAGGGCGATATGCTTCTCATACGCCTGAGGACGAAGCGATTGCACCAGAGAAGAGCAGCTGTCGGTCAGAGAGAACCGATGGTTGTGAACATCTACCGCTCCCTGCTCGATCCTGGAGACATCCAGTACATCATTCATCAGGCGAAGCAGGGAATGAGAAGAACTCTTGATCGTATTGACATACAGTCGCTGCTGATCGGTGAGTGCTTCGTCTGAGAGCAGGTCGGTCATACCAAGGATCCCGTTCAACGGGGTCCTCAACTCATGACTCATGTTCGCCAGGAAATCGGTCTTGGCCGTGTTGGCAGCCTCGGTCTTCTCCAGAGCCCGGGCAAGTTCATTGGTCCTGATCCTGATCACCTCATCGAGTCGTTCCAGATGCTGCTGCAGGGCCTGCTCAGCGAGTTTTCGATCAGTGATGTCCGTCTGCGTACCGACAGCACGGGCGGGTTTGCCATCAGCGGTCCATGCGACACACTTGCCCCTGCCCGCGACCCATATGTACTTACCGCTTTTAGTCCTGAGCCTGAACTCCTTGTAATAGGGACGCCCTGAGTCTATGGTCCGGTAGAGGTGGTCCATCACCTCATCACGTTCCTCGGGATCGAGCAGTTCCGGCCATGGGTCATAGTTCTCAGGGAAATCATCTCTGCTGTAGCCGAGCATCGAATACCACCTGGTGCTCAGGTAGACATCGCCCTTCTCGATGTTCACGTCCCAGTACCCATCGTTGATGGCATTGAGCAGCAGATCGATCCGTTCCAGATTGCGGTCTGCGAGTGCTTCCTTAGCCCTCAGGCTGCTGATATCGGTGATGGTGCCGAACAGAGCCTGCGAGGCGGAGGACCTCCTGATCGTCAGCTGATACCGATGACCGGTGCCCCTGCTCTCCCCCTCTATGCTCAGATAACGCTTGCGCTCATCAAGGAACTGCGTTACTGCCGATCGGACTGGTTCACGGTCATGATCACAGAAGAGCATATGGAGCTGTGAGACCTCATCAGGCAGGACCTGATCCAGCCTCTGCAAAAAGCAGTCCTCGTGCGGCGGCCAGCAGATCCGATCTGAACCAGGCTCTGAGAACCAGTCACACATGCGCTCAGACGGGTCGTCCAGAACCGCCTGCTCTTCCCCATCGGGGTCATACCCCCTCTGAGGAAGTCCCGGGGTGTCAGAACGACTGGCATTCTGGTACAGGACATAGACCTGATCATCATCAGAGGGGATCACTCTGGCGATCAGATGAGCCATGGTCTTCTTGATATAGTCACTGACGACCTGAACCGAGCCTTCAGAGAGCGCCCGCTGGGCAGCTGCGTACCATTGCGGGTTGATGTGAGCGAAGAGCTCATCGAGAGACTGCTGTGAATCCTTGAAATGGTCCACGGATCGACCGAAGATCCTGCTCTCGGGCCTGCTTGCCCACAGCAGCTGAAAATCGACGATGTCACCGTCCTTTCTCACACTCTGCAGCAGCGCGACGGTGATGCCGAAATAATGCAGGGAACTGAGGTACTCATCCTGTGAGATCCGGTCTTTCAGTAGCATGGTATTGATCATGGGACATAATAACATGATAAGAAGGTATTGACAAAAACTTCATTTTCATTCAAAGTACATTTCGTTCGTTAATGAGCGTTTCTAAAGCATTCATGGTGGATGTAGTTCAATGGTAGAGCACCAGATTGTGGTTCTGGTTGTTGCGGGTTCAAGCCCCGTCATCCACCCTTTTGTTTTGACACGAAACGTGAAATAGTATAGTATTGCAACGAACAGCGAGACATGCGTCCATAGCTCAGCTGGATAGAGCGCCGGACTTCGAATCCGTAGGTCGTAGGTTCGAATCCTACTGGACGTATACCAGGGCCGTTAGCTCAGCTGGTAGAGCAGCAGACTCTTAATCTGCGGGTCGAAGGTTCGATCCCTTCACGGCTCATTGCAGCAAGAAGATGTTTGATAATCTTTATTGACATTTTCTTCCTGCTGTGTTATATCACTGCGAGAGTGGTGAAATTGGCAGACACGCTAGACTTAGGATCTAGTGCCTTATGGCGTAAGGGTTCAAGTCCCTTCTCTCGCAAAAGGGCTTTGTCATCACTCGTGATATGGTACCTTTTGATCGCTTAACGCGAGAGTAGCTCAGTGGTAGAGCTCCACCTTGCCAAGGTGGATGTCGCGGGTTCAAATCCCGTCTCTCGCTCAAAAGGCGGCCCGATAACGGGTCGCCTTTTTTTTATCGATGCATGTTCGTTTCCTTCAAGGGAATAGACTTGCTTCACAATTGTTGCTATAGTCGATGTCGAGTATATTTTGTATACTTACAAAAAAGACGATGTTTTTTAAATTTTTCAAAGAGGTTGAAGATGGTTGCCGAAACAAAGATCAAAGAACTAGACGATTCAGCGGTAGAGCTTACCGTGACGATTCCCCAGACAGAAGTCGCACAAGTATATGATAAGACCGTACAGAAGTATTGCAAGACACTCCAGGTGAAAGGATTTCGAAAGGGAAAAGCTCCTGCATCTGTTCTTGAGCTCAAATACGGTGAAGCTCTCAAAGAAGAGACCATGTACAGCCTCATTGAAGATTCCGTGGAAGAGTCGCTCAAGGAAGTAGAGGATACATACAAGCCCCTGCCCTACAGCACCCCGAAACTGGTCAACGAAGAAGGACTCGTGTTCGATGCACAGTCAGATTTCTCGTTTGCCGTCTCCTATGATGTCTATCCCACATTCGAGACACCGGCATACGAAGGCCTCAGCATCACGATACCGGATGTCACCGTAGGCGAAGCTGAAGTGGCTGCAGAACTTGCACAGCTCCAGGAACAGAACTCCATGATCGTCGAGAAGACCGGAGCCATCGAAGAAGGCGACATCGTGACGATCGACTATGCCGAGATCGATGAGCAGGGAGAGGTCGTCGAAGATACCGCACGTGAGGACTTCGTCTTCACCGTCGGTACCGGCTACAACTTCTATAAGATCGACGATCAGATCATCGGTATGGTAAAAGATGAAGAGAAGATCATCGAGAAGACCTACGGGGAAGATCATGATATACCTGAGTATGTAGGAAAGACCATCAGCATAAAGGCACTCATCAAAGCGGTCAAAGTCAAGACCCTTCCGGAACTCGATGATGAGTTCGCACAGGATGTCAGCGATGAGTATGAGAGCCTCGAGGACCTCAAGAAGGCTACAGTGAAGAAGCTCGAAGAGACCCTCGATACCCAGATGAACAACTACAAAGCGAACAAACTCTATGATACGATCCTGGAATCTGTCGAGGTCGCCCTTCCTGAATCCATGATCCAGGCTGAACTGGAAAACACCTGGAGACGATTCGCTTCTCAGTCCGGCATGTCAGAACAGCAGCTCTCCGATCTGCTCGGCTACCAGGGTCGCGGCAAGTCAGATATGCTGCAGGAGTGGAAACCTCAGGCCAGAAGGAGTATTCTGATCCAGATGCTGCTTGAGAAGGTATCCGAAGAGAAGGAGATCGAAGTCTCCGATGAGGACATCGCCGATGTGGTCGGACAGCTTGAGAGTATCGATGATCAGGATCAGAAGGACTACTACACCTACCTGATGAAAGAAGAGAAGAAATCTCAGAAAGTGATTGACTTATTACTTGAGAACAACGAGTTTAAAACAGGTGATGCAGCATCCTATACTGATTTCATGCAGAACAAGGTAGACTAATCGGAGGTCGTGATGAATTTCGGCAGAGAGCAGATGAACAACCTGGTACCCATGGTTGTGGAACAGACAGGGATCGGAGAGCGATCATACGATATATTCTCCAGACTTCTTAAAGAGCGCATCATCTTCCTCGATGGGGAGATCAATGATGCTACTGCAGATCTGGTCGTAGCACAGCTGCTCTATCTGGAATCACAGGATCCTGAACGAGATATCAGTCTCTATATCAATTCACCCGGCGGCAGTGTCACAGCAGGTCTGGCGATGTATGATACCATGCAGTATGTCAGACCCGATGTGCAGACCATCTGTCTCGGACAGGCTGCCTCGATGGCAGCCCTGATCCTTTCCAGCGGTGCCGCCGGTAAACGTTTCGCCCTTCCCTCCTCCAGGATCATGGTCCATCAGCCGTGGGGTGGAGCTCAGGGTCAGGCAGTAGATATCGGTATTCATGCAAAGGAGATCGTACGGCTCAAGCAGCTGTCGATCGCCTACTTCGCACGACATACCGGGAAGACGGTCGAGACCGTCGCGAAGGATCTTGAAAGAGATTATTTTCTATCAGCTGAAGAAGCTGTAACATATGGACTGGTTGACAGCCTCCTGGTCAGATCATAACTGTCAGCCGTATCGATAGGGCTCTTTCCGGGAGGGAGAGCCTGATCAAGGGGAACATACATGGCTAAGAATAAGACAGCACAGAAGACCTGTTCGTTCTGCGGTAAGAATGCAGATATGGTGAACAGGCTCATAGCGGGACCGGGTGTCTACATCTGTGATGAATGCGTCAAAGTATGCAACACCATCCTGCTCGAAGGCGATTCAGAATCATCCACAGAGGATTTTCTCACCGATCTGCCGACTCCACGGGAGATCAAGGAGTATCTGGAGAACTATGTTGTCGGACAGGAACAGGCCAAGAGGACTCTCTCTGTAGCGGTGTACAACCACTACAAGAGAGTCGTTCATCAGAGCAAGATCGATGAAGAGGTCGAACTGGAAAAATCGAACGTACTGCTCATCGGACCCACAGGTACCGGGAAGACGCTGCTTGCCAGGACTCTGGCCAGAAAACTCAAAGTCCCGTTCGCCATCGCCGATGCGACGACCCTGACCGAAGCCGGATACGTGGGGGAAGATGTCGAGAACATCCTGCTGAAACTGATCCAGAATGCAGGTAACAACATCGCTGCTGCTGAGAAGGGCATCATCTTCATCGATGAGATCGATAAGATCGCACGAAAGAGTGAGAACGCCTCGATCACCCGTGATGTCTCAGGTGAAGGGGTCCAGCAGGCACTGCTGAAGATCATAGAGGGGACAGTAGCTTCGGTACCGCCGCAGGGAGGACGAAAACATCCCAATCAGGAGATGCTCAAGATCGACACGACCAACATCCTGTTCATCTGTGGTGGGGCCTTCGTCGGACTCGACAAGGTCATCGAATCCCGAGTGAGCAAGCATCCGCTGGGCTTCGGTGCTGATGTCCGCATCTCTTCGGAGAAGGATCTCTCAGTGCTCTACGATCAGCTGCATCCGGAGGACCTGATCAAGTTCGGGCTGATCCCCGAGTTCATCGGCCGTCTGCCGATTCATGTCTCACTGGCGAATCTGGAGAAGGATGACCTGATGAGGATCATCGTAGAACCCAAGAACTCCGTGATCAAGCAGTATCAGGTATCGATGAAACTCGATGATGTGGATCTCACCTTCGAATCTGGAGCCGTCGAGGCCATAGCAGAGAAGGCTATCAGACAGAAGACCGGAGCACGAGGGCTCAGATCCATCGTAGAGAAGCTCATGACAGACATCATGTATGAGATACCCTCTATCGAAGGTGAAAAAGAGGTGATCATCACCAGAGACGTCGTAGAGAATCTGGTAAAACCAAAGGTGAACTTCAAGAAGAAATCGGCATGAACACACCTCCCTTAGAACAGATCAGTGATGCGATCGAGCTCCCTCTCATACAAGCGAGGGAGCTCGTTATCTTTCCTCATACACTCGTTCCTTTCCTCTCAGACTCTCCACAGACGTCTGTGATCATCAACCGTGCCATGACACAGGACCGACTGGTCTTCTTCGCCTACCCCAGTGCTGTACAGCACGAGGGCTCCACTTCGAAATATGAACCCATCGGTACGGTGGTCAAGATCATCCAGGTCTTCAAGCTCAAGAACAATACCGTACGACTGTTGGGTGAAGCACTCTATCGTGCAGAACTCACCTCAGAGCAGATCGCAGCCGATGATATACCCTATGCCCGTATCAGACCGATCATCCATGGACCGAGTGATGATCAGCAACTCCTCCTGATGCAGTCCATCAAGCAGGCATTCACCTCCTACAGCACCACGACCGGGAACATCCCCGATGAACTGAAACAGAAGGTAACGAACGCTGATCAGGGCGACCTGCTGGTCGATCTCATCTGTTCACATTTGCCGCTGCAGGCTGATCTGCGGATGGAACTCCTGCAGCTCGTCGACACACGCGAACGGCTGCAGAGACTGGCACTTCTTATCGATACCGAGATCTCCCTGCTCGATCTGAAGAATGAGATCCAGTCGAACGTCAAGAAGCGGTTGGAACAGGCACAGAAGGAATACTTCCTGCATGAGCAGATCCGACAGATCAACAAGGAACTCGGACGAGAGCAGGATGAATCGGATGAGGCAGATGAACTGCTGAAGCAGATCATGGCAAAGAACCCTCCCGAGGAGGTCGCAAAGAAGGCGGAGAAAGAGGCGAATCGGCTGCGCAAGCTGCAGAGCGCCTCACCCGAGTCCGGAGTGATCCGGACCTATCTTGAATGGCTGTCTGACCTGCCCTGGGATGCCCTCTCACAGGATAACTACGATATTACCCGAGCACAGCAGATCCTCGATGAGGATCATTACAATATGATCAAGCCCAAGGACCGTATCCTCGACTTTCTGGCTGTACGCAGTATTCAGCAGTCGATCAAAGGACCGATCCTCTGTCTTACAGGACCTCCGGGAACAGGGAAGACTTCACTGGGTAAGTCCATCGCACGTACGATGGGACGTGAGTTCATACGGGTCTCTCTCGGAGGGGTCAGAGATGAAGCGGAGATCCGGGGACACCGGAAGACCTACATAGGGGCTCTGCCCGGTAAGATCATACAGTCGTTGAAACGTGCCGGTACGAAGAACCCTGTCTTCCTGCTTGATGAGATCGATAAGATGAGTTCAGATTTCAGAGGTGATCCTGCCTCTGCCATGCTCGAAGTCCTGGACCCTGAACAGAACTCCACGTTCTCGGACCACTATCTGGAAGTACCGTATGACCTGTCTCAGGTACTGTTCATCGCTACGGCGAACTCTCTGCATACCATCCCGGCCCCACTGAAGGACCGCATGGAGATCATCGAAGTCCCCGGCTATTCTGATATGGAGAAGTACCAGATCGCCACCGGGTTCCTGATCCCCAAGCAGCTCAAGGAGAATGGGCTTGGAGGTTCTCATGTGACGTTCAGAAAAGATGCCGTGATGCGCATCATCCATGAATACACCATGGAATCGGGAGTACGGCAGCTCGAGCGGACCCTAGCTTCGGTCATGCGCAAGGTCGCAAGGATCTACGTCGCCGAACTCTCCCGTGTCGATGGGGTAACAGGATTCACCAAAGCCGTCACGGCCCGGCAGATCCCGAAGCTCATCGGGAAGCCCCTGTACACGCAGGATCTCCTTCATGCTCATACGGCTCCCGGTCTTGCCCATGGCCTTGCCTGGACAGAGATGGGTGGTCGGATCCTCTCTGTGGAGGCGGTCCTCTTTCCCGGCAGCGGCAAACTGATCCTTACAGGGAACCTTGGAGAGGTGATGAAGGAGAGCGCACGGATCTCTCTATCATATATCCAGTCCCATGCCCTCGAACTGTCGATCGATCCGAAGCGGATCAGCGAACATGATATACATATCCATGTACCGCAGGGAGCCATCCCGAAAGATGGCCCGTCTGCCGGGATCACCCTCACAGTGGCCCTCTATTCTGCACTTGCAGGCGTATCAGTCCCTTCTGATGTCTCGATGACCGGGGAGATGACCCTCACAGGGACGATCCTTCCCATCGGCGGGGTCAAGGAGAAGGTCCTGGCATCCTACCGGCACGGTATCAAACGGATCCTCCTGCCGGTACAGAACGAATCTCATGCCAGAGAAGATATCCCGGGCAGTGTACGAGCTGATCTTCAGCTGTACTACATGGAGAGAATAGAAGACGCCCTGAGACTGCTGTTCCCGAAGCAGTGCGCTCATGATGAATGACATAACACAATACCATTGTAGCGGAGTACCTATGATAGCACCCCAACCGATCCCCCAAGAGCTAATGACTGCCATCCACGCCTGCACCCATGCGGTGATCATCGGACACAAGAGTCCTGACAGTGATTCGCTCAACTCCCAGCTTGCCCTCGCAAGTCTGCTCGACCAGCTGGGAAAATCGACACAGCTCGTCTCTGCAGGACCATTCACCCGTCATGAGATCGTCCACTACGAACCCCTCTTCGATGCACATATCGCACAGGATTTCAAAGAACATGACCCTCTGATCATCATCGTCGACTGTTCCTCTGCCGACAGGATCGGGTATCTGGCCGATGAGATCGACAGTCTCACCACGATGGTGATCGATCATCATTCGGCAGGTCAGGGTTTCGGTGATATCACCTTCATCGATCCGAAGGCATTTTCGGTCACCTACATGATCATGCAGCTCTTCGAGGCATTCGATGTTCCGCTCTCTGATACCGATGCCCACCGCCTGCTCTTCGGACTGGCTACCGATACCGGGTACTTCAGACATATCGGCCCCTATCGCGGGGAAGTATTCACAGCGGTCTCCCGGCTGGTGGATTCGGGAGCATCTCCTCGTGCCATCTATCAGGATATGTACGGTGAGCAGAGTTTCGCATCACGTAAACTGATCGGGCTGCTGCTCTACCGGATGGAGGAGCATTTTCAGGGACGGCTCCTGCTGACCTGGGAGACGTTCGAAGAGACTGAACACTTTGGTGAGGTGAATCGCGATACAGAGACCCTGTATGCCCAGATGCTCAGCGTCAGGGACTGTGAAGTCATCGTCTTCGTCAAACAGAATGCCGGGAACCAGTCCTGTATCGCAGGCTTTCGCGCACATGGAGAGAGTCCCATCGATGTGGGGGCGATCGCTGCCGAATTCGGCGGCGGCGGCCATCGAAAAGCATCAGGGGCTACGATCGAATACTCCATGCAGGAGACCATCGCACTGCTTATCGATCGATTCTCTGACGTCTTCGATGCGTGACAGACCGGCAGGGAACCCAGCCACTCTGTAATATTCGTTCTGTACCCACTTTATAACTAGTTACATCCTGATACACAGCACACGCGAAGCCACCCTGAAGAACCCTTCAGAGTGGCTTCAGGTCATCTTCCGGTTTGGCATGAGTCTTGCTACTGATCATGCATAACAGATTGAAGGAGGATGTCATGTATCAGAATTCAGCTGCCAGAGAGGGTATCTCAGATCAGGAAGCACTGACAAAGCAAGTCCTTGCATACCAGAGGGACAGAACCGGGGAAGAGCGACTGCTCCAGTCGATCTATCTGATCACCTACAACTATCCACAGCAGTGGCATGCGATCAGCGAGGAGGAGGCCTCGGAGTTCCTCATCTTCTTTCTTCCCACCATCAAAGGACTGCTCAGACATTTCACCTATACCGGGACCCCGTTCATGCACTACCTCACCAGCTCCATCAGAAGCAAGATCCGCTCCTACAAGCAGTATCAATACAAACAGAAATCATACGATATCATGTCCATCTATAACTTTGATGACCGCGTCTGCCATGAAGATTCCTACGCCTGTTTCTGTGATGAGCCTGACAGTCTCTATCGTCTTTCAGGCACAGAGAATCTGCAGGGATCTCACACGAGTACCGGACTCTGCAGCTCCCGACTGCCTGCGATACCTGTCCCAAAACGCCCGGCGATGAATATCAAACAGCTGCTGTATATGCTCCTGTTCTGCTGCAGGGAGATCCCGGAGGATCTGCTTGTGAAGATCCAGGAGTTCTATGCCGACTATGAGATGGATTACACGCGCATGCAGGAACAGCTGCTGAGATCCTGCGAGAAGAAACAGAAGGAACTCACCCATCTGCAGGAACGACGGAACACCCTCTTCTCTCAGGTCATCTGTATTGAGACCCAATTGAAGCATGAGGTCGACAGCGAACGGATCGCAGCCCTGGAGGAGGATCTCAAGAAACGGCAACAGAGACTCTCCGGTGTGATCAGTACCATCAAACAGTTCCATATCCATCCGAGTCACAAGCAGATAGCAGATCTGCTGGGGGTCCCCAAGGGGAGTGTGGATTCGGGGATCTTCTACTTCAAGAAGAAATATGGAGCATGAGTAGACGATTGCCTGCAAAATAAGTATTGTATACCTATGAATATTCTACTTGCTACAGGAAACGCACACAAAAAGAGCGAGCTCGCTGCGATCTTCAGCGGGCATTCGATCGCTATACCCGAAGACCTCGGTCTGCCATTCGATGTCGAAGAGCATGGAATGACCTTTCTGGACAATTCGATGCTCAAGGCACAGGCCCTCTGGGACCTTCTCAAGGAGCGATCGATACCCGGATCATGGGCTGTGATCGCCGATGATTCAGGGCTGGTCGTCCCGGCACTGGGAGGTGCCCCGGGGATCTACTCTGCACGGTATGGCTCTGATGTCTATGGGAGGATGCTCGAGTCCCCTGAGAGAAACAGGTATCTGCTCGAACAGCTGGGCGGGATCACTGACCGCAGAGCATTCTTCGTCTGCTGTATGAGTCTGATCAAGGATGATTATGTCCATTATACGGTTCAGGAGACGATAGAAGGCACGATCATCGATAAGGAGATCGGAAGCGGAGGCTTTGGGTATGACCCTGTGTTCTATATCGAGTCATACGGTATGACAGCCGCGCAGCTTGATCCTGAACTCAAGAATTCGATAAGCCACCGGGGAAAAGCCGGCAAGCAGATTGCGAAACTGCTGTAATGCTAGAACAGGAGAGTACTGACCCTATGAACACCACAAACACCATACCTCTGAGATCTGACATACCCAAGACAGACATCTGGGACCTCTCGAAACTCTTTTCCAATGATGCAGCCTGGGAAGAGGGATTCTCCCGCTTCAAGGCACTGATCCCCAAAGCCGCTTCGTTCTCCGGTTCTCTTGACCAGTCCCCAGAGAGTCTGCGAGACTGTCTGGAGTATCTGGTAGAAGCGGGGAAACTATCGGAGCGCATCGGCTATTATGCGTTTCTGCGCTACGCTGAGGATGCGGGGAACAGCGACAACCAGAGCCGGTACAGTCGCGTCATGCAGCTCGATGCTGAATTCTCTGCCGCCACGAGTTATATCGACCCTGAGATCCAGGCGATACCCGATCGGGTGATCAATGAGTTCCTGGCCGACTCATCCCTCCAGGATTTCAAGATCATGCTGCAGAAGATACTGCGTTTCAAACCTCATGTACTCAGCAAAGAGGAAGAACGACTGCTTGCCTTGGAGCAGGAGTCAGCCGCGGCTCCGCAGAAGGCGTTCTCAGCCCTTACTGATGTGGATCTGGAGTTCGGGACGATCATGGTTGAGGGGAACGAACAGACGATCAGTCAATCGAGTTACGGTGCACTGATGATCAACAAAGATCGAACCATCCGAAAGAAGGCCTTCGAGATCTTTTACAAAGGGTTCGATGCGCACAAGAATACTCTGGCATCTTTGTATGCAGGAAGTATCCACCATGATTCGTTCGTTGCGAAAGCCAGAGGGTTCGCCTCCTCCCGAGCGGCATCCCTCTTTCCCGATAATGTTCCCGATTCTGTCTATGACAATCTCATCGCAGCGGTACATGAGGAACTTCCGGCGCTTCACCGGTATTATGCTCTGAGAAAACGCATGCTCGGCGTGGAAGAACTCCGACACTATGATGTGTACGTGCCCCTGATCGGTTCGATCGAGACCGATTATACCTTCAGACAGGCTGTCGATACGGTCATCGAAGCAGTACAGCCTCTGGGGAAAGAGTATGTCTCGATCCTGCAGGCGGGACTGCTCGGAGGCTGGGTCGATAAGTATGAGAACCGAGGAAAACGTTCAGGGGCCTTCTCGGCTGGTTCCTATGCCGGGGATCCCTACATTCTCATGAACTATAAGAATACGGTCTTCCGTGATGTCTTCACCCTCGCTCATGAGGCCGGGCATTCGATGCACAGCTGGTACAGCGTGAACAACAACCCCTTCCAGCACTACAACTACTCCATATTCGAGGCAGAGGTAGCATCCACCTGTAATGAACAGCTGCTCGCTCATCACCTGCTCTCCACCACCGATGATCAACAGATGAGAGCCTATATCATCGGCAAGCAGATCGATGATATCATCGCGACGATCTTTCGCCAGACGATGTTCGCCGAGTATGAGCATATCGTTCATCAGGGATATGAACAGGGGACTGCGTTGACTGTCGATTATTTCAGGTCTACCTATCGATCACTTCTTGAGACCTATTTCGGTCCTGAGATGGTCTTTGAGTCTGTCAGCGATCTCGAAGGATTACGTATCCCTCATTTCTACCGGGCCTTCTATGTCTATAAATATGCGACAGGACTCTCAGCAGCCCTGGCTCTTTCGCAGAAGATCCTGCATGGAAGTGATGAGGACACACAGAAGTATCTTGACTTCCTGAAGTCCGGCGGTTCGCAGTACCCCCTCGATTCATTGAAGACCGCAGGGGTAGACATGAGTTCACCGGAACCGGTCACTGCAGCTCTTACTGAGTTCAAACGACTGCTTCAGGAGTTCGAAGGGTTGCTTTGATCTCCGAGGATCCATGGAAGGAGCTGTGACCAGACCCTCAGCCGATCCTGCATCGTTCGATACTGTGCAGACGGTACAGGACTGCTCGAGGGCAGTCGCAGCACCTCCACCCCATTCCAGATGAACCCGGTATCCTTCACGGATCCCTTCGCTCTGCCGGCTATCCTGCTCAGATGACGGTATGCAGTTGACCCGTTACAGCCGATCACGGAGATACCCGGATGCAGGTGAAGGATCTCTTCGATGGGATTGGGCACAGCCTCCCGGATATTCCCGTCAAGACTCCCTTCACGCAGGCACTGCTGCATGACATCCCACAATCCGATGCGATTTTCAGCTAATTGTACTAATCTTTGCACATATGTCTCGTTCCAGGGATCCCGACTCTCAGCACCGGTCAGCTTATACATGATAGGCCAGAAAAAGTTTCTCTCAAAGGCATAGTATTGCTGCTTGAGTAAAGACTCAGCACCAGGCATGGAGCCGAGAATCAGGATCCCAGCATCATCGGGTATGATCGGTTCCATTGATGTAACTTTCTTTGCTGTCATGTGTTAACCTCCTGAAGAAGCATACCTCATAATCAAAGGATCTGATAGTGCCGAGGTATGTGAGGTGGGCATTCTCAGCTTATCATTCTTCACGTATTGCCTGAATCCATAGTATAGCAGTACACCCCCAGAATAGAGCATGGAGGAATTCATGAACAGCACATGGCTACCCATACTATGGGTAAGTGCTTCGGCAATGCTTCTTGCCGGATGCATGACATCAGCACAGTGGCACGAGATAGCCACACCGAAGATCATCAGCAGTGATGAACGAGCACTCTCACCTGAGCCTTCTGCAGAGACCCTTTCACAGGAACCGGATGCGGAACCAGTCTCAGCTGAACGTGCACAGGACTTTGACAATCCCCTGCCTCAGACGCAGGAGCCGGATGCAGAACCGGTCCCGGCAGAACATGCACAGGACTTTGATAATCCTCTGCCTCAGACGCAGGAGCCGATAGTCAAGGCAGTCCCACAAGGACCGAGAGACCCCCAAGAAGCTCAGGCGTTCGATTATCCTGAGCCGATAGCTCGCAGTACCCTTGATGCATACGCTTCGGCTGTCGACCAGGCAGATGAGGACCCGTCTGTCCCCATCGAGGAACCTCAGGACC
>JAIPFY010000063.1 GCA_021736385.1 Spirochaetia bacterium
CCAACAAAGGGACTTCCTCTCCACTCCTCCTGTAGGGACACTCCTTCCCTGTTACTAGTTCTTCCATTAAACCACATCAAATACTCCAAGGGAAATATTCATTTGAGGTTTCATTGGGAATTTTCATATTCGGGTTAGTGTCGGTGCTGTTTTGGTGCTGATCCCACTTGTCGCATGATCATATTAGCTGTATGCTGTCTGGCATGGAACTGCTTAAAACACTGCTGCTGGGTGCGATACAGGGACTTACGGAATTCCTTCCGGTTTCAAGTTCCGGGCATCTGGTGGTATTCAAACACCTGTTCGATATGGGATCGATCCCCAAACTCTTTGATGTCCTGCTGCATGTATCCACACTGCTGGTAGTGGTGTTCTTCTTTCGGGAGAGGATACAGCGTATCCTCATATCATGGGTGAATCTGGTACGCAGAAGCACCGATGATGGTGATAGAGAACAGCTCCGGCTGACGCTGGTGATCCTGATCGGTACGTTCATCACCGGGGTGATGGGATATGTGATACAGGATATCGCTGTGTTTCAGACGGTCAGGTCCGTATCCATCCTGTTCATCGTGACTGGAATGCTGCTGATCACAACCCGGTATCTTCCCAAACCTGATGATACATCCCTGAAGCTCTCTCATGGGGTCAGGGTCGGGATCGCACAGGGGTTCGGTACGCTTCCGGGGATCTCCCGGTCGGGGATCACCATCACCGCCGCCCTCTGGGGCGGTATGGACCGGAAAGAGGCCGGGGAACTCTCGTTTCTCATATCGATCCCCGCGATCATCGGAGCGGTGCTGCTCGAAGCAGGAGAGGGGGCGGCCCTTGCAGGACAGATGGGCATGGGAACCCTGGCTCTCGGCTGCTTCTCTGCGGCGGTGAGCGGGTATTTCAGTCTCAGGATCCTGATGTGGCTGATCCAGTCGGGCAAGCTCTACTATTTCAGTATCTATCTGATACCGCTCGGGATAGCAGGACTGGTGCTGTGAGAAGGATTCTGCAGCATGTACGCAATGGAATAACGAGGAGGTAGACGTGAAGAAGAACGTTTCACATATTTTCTTATCTGTCATATGCTTTATCCTGGCACTGGGCACCCTGGTTCTCATGATCCTTCAGACGCTCGATCATGTCATGGCGCTTCCTCAGTTCATACAGGTCTTCTCCGTACGCCTTACTGCGGTCTTCCTGCAGTCTTCCTGGTTCCTTCCTGCCTACCTGTTCTTCTGTGCGTTCCTGCTGCTCTCAGCTGAACGATCACACCCCTATCATATACTCATCCCGTTCACCGCGATCCCCTTTGCCACGATCGTCCTGTTTCTCCACTTCACCTTCGGGAATGCGGATGCCGCACTGAACCGATGGATCCTCACGATGGTACCGATGCGTACCGCGTCGATCATCGTGCTGTTCCTCTTCATCATCGAGGCATTGCTGTTCTGTATCTGGTCCATGAACTGGTTCGGGCGAGACAGAGGGATCAGCAGCAGCAATTACGTACTGCAGCACCGCAGCAGCTCGGGGCATGAATCCGAAGGGACTGCTTCGGTCAGAGATCGGTCACCTCGGTCGGTGAAACGAGTTGCATCTGAGGATGCATCAGGACAGGCCGTGCATCCCCACAAGGGTGCTGATGATGACCATCCGGTTCATGAGATGACGCTCTCCTTTCCTGCGATCCCGGATCTTCCCCGGCTTGCTTCACGCTCCGTGCCTCCTTCGGTGTCAGATGCTTCATCTGAGAAGCCAGTGATCTCGACCCTTGATGATGTCTCGGGTACGATGGCGAGCAAGGAGACCGAGCAGACAGCTGCTCCGTTCACCCACAGCACGATGCGACATGGCAGCGAGGGGAAGAAGGGCTCCGGTCCGTCGATCCATGGGAAACTCCGGCGCATCGAGCCCGTGAAGGAGCCTGAGGACGGGGATATGCCCACCATGGTGATCGGTTCTCATACCGTACCGGTCCTGCCCCCTGAGGACCCCGAGTTCGATACAGCACACAGTTCCCCTTCTGCGGGGTTCACCGAACGGCTCAGACGTATCAGCGGTACGGTCGGTTCCTTCCGGGATATCACCGATATCGAAGCTTCAGATACCTCCTCAGGTACGGCATCCTCTTCTCTATTGAACTCGATCGGGTATGTGTATCCTCCCGAGGAGGTCCTCGATACCTATCCGGACATTTCGAGTGAGATAGACCATGTGACCGAAGCTGCTGGAAAGGTCCTGATGCAGACCCTGCTCGAGTTCAAGATCGATGCTCAGCTGACCGGTATCCAGAAGGGACCGGTCGTGACGATGTACGAGATCCTCCCGGCTCCCGGCATCAGGGTGCAGGCGATCACGAACCTTACCGATAATATCGCCCTGCAGCTGGCGGCATCACGGGTGCGGATGGTAGCTCCCATCCCCGGCAAGCAGGCCGTGGGTATCGAGGTGCCGAACAAGAAACGGTCCATCGTCTCCTTCCGTGAGATGCTCAATGAGGTAGACCGGAAGCGGGACTATGAGATCCCTGTCGTCCTGGGGAAAGATATCACGGGCAAGTCGCAGGTCATAGACCTGACAAAGACTCCCCATCTGCTCATCGCGGGAGCTACCGGATCGGGAAAGTCCGTATGCGTCAACTCCCTCATCTGTTCGATCCTCTTTCGAAGAAGCCCGAAGGATGTTCGCCTCATGCTGGTGGACCCGAAGATCGTGGAGCTCAAGCTCTACAATGACATCCCTCATCTGCTCACTCCGGTGATCACCGATTCCAAGAAGGCGATCAAGGCGCTCCAGTACTGCATCTATGAGATGGAACGGCGGTATGATCTGCTCGATCAGCTCAATGTACGGGATATCAAGACGTACAACAGGCGGATTCGAGAGCAGGGCCTCGCAAAGGAGAAGCTGCCGTATATCGTCCTGGTCATCGATGAGTTCGCGGACCTGATGACCACTACCGGTAAGGAGATGGAATCCTATCTGGCCCGACTCGCAGCGATGGCCAGGGCTGTGGGTATCCATCTGGTGCTTGCGACCCAGCGGCCTTCCACGAACGTCATCACCGGGATCATCAAGGCGAACATCCCCTCACGAGTCGCGTTCATGGTGACCAGTAATACCGACTCAAGGATCATCCTCGATCAGTCTGGGGCTGAGAAACTGCTGGGGCGAGGGGATATGCTCTTCTCTTCCTCATGGGATCCGAATCTGGTACGACTGCAGGGTGCCTTCCTCTCTGAAGAAGAGGTGGAGCGTATCGTCGATGAGGTGTGCAAGAACGGTGAGCCTGATTATCTAGATGAAGAACTCTTCTGGGATGAGGATGATGATGAGGATACACCCGACATCGAGAGCGGCGAATCAGATCCGCTGATGGAAGAGGCGCTGCAGATCATCTATACCCGTAAGAGCGCCTCCGCCTCGTATCTTCAGCGCAGATTGAAGATCGGCTACAATAGAGCAGCACGGCTCATCGAAGAGATGGAAGACCGTGGCATCATCGGACCGGCACGGGGCAGTATGCCCCGTGAGATCCTGAGAATGGGTGATATCGACAACTGAGGATGAGAAGATGGGTAATGTGACAGAGCAGCGGCACGCCTTGTGCGGATATGAGATCATCGACGAGAGGGATGCGAAGGTCCCCCTGACGGTCCGGGAAGTGTTCTTCAATTTCAGTGTCTATGAATCGATCAAGGTGATAGCCGGTGTCCCGGTCTTCATCGATGACCATATCGAGCGGCTCTTCGAATCTGCCCATCGGCTTGCCATGGTCCATGGATTCAGTCCTCAGCCGCTGATCGAAGCGATCGGATCACTCATCGCTGAGGATTCGATCGAGAACTCCTCGCTGAGGGTGCAGCTTGTCGGCGGGGAGCAGCCCTATCTCTATGTCTTCGCACAGAGTCTTCCGATCTATCCTGATCGATACTACGAGCAGGGGATGAAGGTGATCTCCTACGCCGGTGAGCGTATCGAACCGGAGGTGAAATCCAACGCCCTGCTGCTGAACTATCTGGCTCTCAGGAGCGCACATGAGGCCGGGGCCTTCGAGGCTGTCCTGATAGACCGCAATGGTATGGCCATGGAAGGGACCCGCAGTAATGTCTTCGGTATCCGCAATCATACGCTGTTCACTCCCGGGACCGGAGTCCTCTCCGGGGTCACCCGCAAATACCTGCTCCAGGCTGCTCAGGAGCTGGGGATGGGAATCACCTTTGCCCATACCTCCCTTGCCGATGTGGCTGAGGGGTTCTTCGATGAGTACTTCCTCTCGAGCACCAGCATGGGTGCGCTTCCGGTCTCTCACATGGACGGGAAGGTGATCGGGACATCTTTCCCGCTGACCGGGCAGCTGCACGCTGCAGTGCGGCGTATGGAGCATGAGTATATCAGCTCTGTCTCTTCGTGACACTCCTTGATGAGCTGCTTCTGTGCAGGTGGATGATCAGCACGATAGCGATCCCTATCAGTGCGAATTTCGTCACCGTGATATAGGGGAGCAGTCCCGGCAGGGAACTCATTCGATGCAGCAGTCGGTGGATAATGAGGTTCTCTGCCAGATCGAACACTCCCCCTGAACTGACTAGCAGCAGCACCGCGGCAGATCTGCGTCTTCCTGCGGGGACCCAGGAGATCAGAGCTGCAGTGTAGAAGACAGGGAAGAGCAGATCCACGATCTGCATCGTATCATAGATCGCTACAGCTTCAGGTGAGAGTCTTGAAGTGATGGCCAGGATCGTCTGCGCATCCCATATCGGCGAGGTGTCGAAGAACGGCAGTCCCCCGGAGGCTGCCTGATACCCGGGAGTGAGGATCAGCAGGAATACCAGCTGCAGTGCGAGTGTGCAGCTGATCAGCAGTAAGCGGATGATGCCAGTTCTGTTCATAGCCCTATCATACCATACAGATCCTCGGAGTACACAGGTTTTTTGACCGGTCTGTGCGGCATGCCGCAGTACGGTCACGAGAACACCTGCTCCGCGACTGTACCACTGTCAGCTATTCGAGGATACTTGACCACCGCTGCCAAGGACTCTATACTCGTGTGCATGAACTGGAATGAGTTTAATCTGATCCTGTATATCATCGCCTTTGCCGTAGGCTCGATGAATATCTGTCTCTCTATCCTCTACCATCTCCGCAAGGGGTATGACTGGAGCAAGTACTACCTCATCTTCCAGGGCACGGTCACCAGTATCCTGCTGATCTCTGCGGTCAGGATGTATACCAGTTCCATCCTGCAGTATGATTCTGCCGCCTTCTCACTGGCGAGCTCCTGGCTGCTCTATCTCGCGGTAGCCTTCATGATCTATTTCATTCCCTACTTCACCACCTGGGTCATCGCCCATCCCTGGAGGAACCCCTACAAGAGTGTCTTCCTTGTCCTGAGTATCTGTTTTCTCATACTGATCATACTCGGGACGATCTTTGGATTCACTGTCGTCATCCGGCTGCTGATGATCCTGATCTTCTTCGGTGATTTCATCTTCTGTCTCGGGGTCATCATCAAGAACCTCAGCGGCATCAAGGACAGGGATGCCCGGATGATCAGCACCTCCTTCATCATCCTCTCAGCCTTCATGATCCCCTTTCTGATCATGGATCTGCTCATGACCTTCGAAAGCCTTGCATCCCTGCCGATCTACTACTTCTGGTTCTCTCTGATCATCCTCGTCTACCTCTTCAACTATTTTCACCATATCCCTGAGACGAAAGGGACCTTCATCGATGAACAGAAGCTCCATGCCTACCATATAACCGACCGTGAGAGTGAGGTGATACGGCTCATACAGCAGGGGTTCACCAGTAAGGAGATCTCCCTGCACCTCGATATCTCCACAAGCACCGTCAACAATCATATTTCCAACATCTACAACAAGACCCATGTGAGCAGCAGGATAGACCTTCTGAACCTCCTGTCCTGCTGATTCCCGCAGCAGTGAACTCCTCGGCGGTGTCTTCTGATGAAGACACCGCTCTGACGACTTGAAATGGAGGCGGCCTGGGTATCCGGCACAGCCCGGGGTGGGGAACACGAGTGATCTGGCAGGAGGATAGACATATGGATGATCGCAGGACTCTGACCAATGACCCGAACATGACCGATGATATGCTCTCCTATACAGAGACCGCTCGGCTGTGCAGAGATGCATATACCTCTCACGCGCAGCCGCAGGGAGTGGTGGGTGCGGTCCGATTCGTGCACAGAAGCTTCAGCAGCAGTCACAGCTCATCTTTGCTCGGGGAGGACCACTGCATCGAAGAGAACCTCTCGTTCTCCTGTCCGATCTGCATGCCCGGCGGTGAGACCGGGGGTCCGTTCGATCGTGCGATCATCCTGCTGCACGGACTCAATGAGCGGTACTGGGACAAGTATATGCCCTGGGCCTATACCCTGGCTGTACGTCTGGGAGTCCCGGTGATCATGTTCCCCATCGCCTTCCATATGGACCGGGGACGACCTGCCTGGAGCGATATGCGGCGGATGAACCGTGAGGCGAACAAGCGGAGAGCAGCTGTCTATGGTGGTGGGGCTGGTGCCAGGACGGTCAGCTGTGCAAACTGTGCCATGAGTGAGCGGATAGGGTCTCACCCCGAACGCAGTGTCCGTTCAGGGATCCAGACCATCGGTGATGTGGAGCAGCTGGTGCGTGAGCTTGGGAGCGGGACGGTAGAAGGGTTTTCAGAGGTGGGGCATATCGATCTGTTCGGCTACTCGATCGGCTGCACCATCCTTGAAGCGCTGCTGATGAAAGACCAGCAGCGAAGAGATGGTGATCAGCTGTTCAAAACCTCTCAGGCGGTCCTCTTCTGCGGTGGCGCCGCACTCTGTCATACTGATCCGGTACGGCGGGGCATCATCGATCAGGCGGCCTTCAGCAGGCTGCACAGGTTCTTCGTCGAACTCTCGCATGCGAATCCTGAAGCTCTTGCAGCTGCAGGCCATGAGGGGCACAATGAGCTGCAGCAGGTGGATGCTCTGGCATCGCTGCTGCAGCTGGATGTGCGCAGGGAGTTCAGGGAGCGCCTGCTCGGCGCCTGTGCCGTACGCCTGCTCTCGGTATGTCTGACCGAAGATACCGTGTTCCCCCCTGCGGTGATCCGACAGACTCTGGAGGGGATCCTGCCTGCCGGATCGATCAGATGCATCTCTGTGCATGAGAATGCTTCACATGAGATGCCCTTTCCGGTCTGTGATGACCTGAAGGAGTCTGTACAGGTGGATAAGAGCTTCCAGATGGTCTTCGACCATCTGTGTGCACACTATCAGATGGACAACCACAGGGTGCAGTGATACTATGGGTCGTATGAATCATACCAAAGAAGCCACGCCGAAGGTTCGCACCTGTGCAAGACCGCTATATCTTGAAGGGACTGCCCCTGCGGCGGTGCTTGGACTTCACGGGTTCGGCGGGTACCCCGGAGAATTGGCCCTTCCTGCCTCACGGCTGAACGAACGGGGGTTGACCGTCCATATCCCGAGGCTGCCCGGGCACGGGACCAGTGCGAGGGATTTTGACCGTACCGGTGCCCGGGACTGGCTCACTGCTGCTGAACAGGCCTACATAGAACTGGCCTCTTCCTATGAGCAGGTCCATATCATGGGGCACTCCATGGGAGGGCTTCTCGCCCTGATCATCGCAGAACGGTATACCGTGGGACGTCTTGCGCTGATGGCCCCTGCCTTGTCCATGAACTCCCGACTCTTTCGATTCGCACCGCTGCTGAGGCTCTTCAGACATCACATACCCATCGCATGGGAATCAGATCCTTCAGTGACCTTCTTCGATGAACGCGATCCCGGTGATGATGCCTATCTGGGCAGGGAGTACTGGGGGCAGCTGAACCTGAGGGCGATCAGTGAGCTTGCCGGTCTCCAGAAGAGGGCTGCAGGACAGCTCTCGGTGATCGACTCTGCAGTACTGCTCCTGACAGCAGAGCTTGACAGGGCGGTCTCCCCGCGGATCGGCACGATACTCAAAACGCAGCTGTCCGGGCCGCTGCGGCATGTGCATCTTCGGCATGCTACACACCTGATCCCGTATGACCGGTGTACCGAGGACCGGGAGCTGGCTATGTCTGAGATCGTCAATTGGTTCTGTGCTGATCAGTCCTGATATTTCTGTCGGAGGAACAGTTCGAAATCGCTGACCATGCTCGAGATCTGTGAAGACTCATAGGTCGTTCTGAACTCTGGATCCTTCATGAGCATGGACGGGTCGATATGGAGGGCGGCTGCGATCTTCTCGACGGTACGCAGCGATGGGGAGGTTATCTCAGCTTCTATCTTACCGATCATCCCGGCAGAGAGGCCGGAGGCCTCTGCAAGTCGTTCCTGTGAGAGTTTCAGCATTGTTCGGTAGTATTTGATATTATCAGATACTCTATGAGATAGTGTTGACATATAATCACAGTACCATTGCCTCGAGATATTTGACATTCACCTGAAGTAAGAATACACCTCCCTACAGTAAGCATAGGGAGCGTCTGAAAATAGTAGAGGCAAAAACGGAAATCTGCAAGGAAAACTCTGATCTGGCGAGATGGGGGAGGGTATCGGGAGTGCAGCAGTCCAGACCTTTCAAGTGATCGAGACGGGAGGGTCTCACCCTCCCGGGAGACTGGGATGCTCCCATCGGTGAGTAAGTGGACGATTCACTCATTATAGCAGAGCATGCTGTGGTCGGGGACGAGGTGACGACGGTCCTGGAGCTGCCCGTTCCTCTGAAGTGCAGGCAGGGGACGCACCTGTATGGATGTATCGGTATTTACAGAGAATTATGGCACTATATACAAAGCTGTCTGATTGACGATATGCCGCTAGTAGCATAAAGTAGTAGCATGAGAACTATGGTATGTATTATGGCCGGCGGGGGTGGGACTCGCCTGTTCCCTCTGTCACAGACGGGAGAGGGGAAGCTGCCTAAGCAATTCCTTGCGATTATCGATCACGAGACACTCCTTCAGAAGACGATCAGCAGGACTCCTGAGTCGTTTGCGATCACGGTGATCCCTGAAGAACGATTCAGTGATACGGTGCTGGAGCAGGCGGAACAGACCGGAAGAGCGGTCTCTGTGCTCTCTGAACCGTTCGGGTGCAACACTGCAGCTGCCATGCTCTACGCCTGTGCCTATGAGCAGTCGATCCTCGGGAACCCTGATACGGTGCTGTGTTTCGTCCCGGCAGATCACGAGATGGACTGTGATATCTACCGAGAGCTTCTGCACACTGCTTCGGATCTTGCACACCGTCTTGACCGGGTGATCACCATCGGTATAGCACCTGCAGGCCCTGAGACCAACTACGGATATATCAGAGCGGGAGATGCACTTCAGGATGAGGTGCTCGCTGTCGAACGATTCGTCGAGAAACCGGACGCGGCTACCGCTGAGTCCTATCTGCGAGACGGGTCCTACTACTGGAATGCCGGCATCTTCGTGGCCAAAGCCTCGGTCCTGCTTGAGCAGGCCCGGCAGTTCTGCCCGGGTATTCTCGCACCGCTGCTGCGGGCTGTAGATGCAGATGATCCGATGACCCAGGAAGGTGCCTACCGACTCATCAAAGAGTCCAGACTGAACATCTCCATCGATTATGCCCTGATGGAGAAGATCGCCGGATCCATGCTGCTCGTCGCAGCACCGGAAGCTCTGCAGTGGAATGACCTGGGCAATTGGGAAGCGCTGCAGCGATACATGGTATCAGATGAACACGGGAATAGTGTCTTTCATGGATCAGCAGCCAGTTTTGACGGAAGCGACCATGTGGAAGTATGTAACTATACTGCTATTCCTGTGTTTATCAGGAATATGCATGATGTGATGGTCGTAGTGACTGATCAGGGCATCCTGATCAGACCGAAGACCTGATGATGCGATACGGGCTGCTGCCGGTATGGCTGATATGAATCCACGAGGACGTGAGAACAACTAACGGAGAAACCCTTTGGAACAGCAATTACATCAGGATGATCAGAACGAGATATCCTTAAAAGAGATATTACGCATTATCAAGAACAGGAAGTGGTGGCTGATCCTCACCTTCTTTGTCGTGGTAAGCGTGGTATCAGTATATATCTACAAGTCAGTTCCGATCTATCAGTCCAGCGCGACCCTGTGGATCGAACCGTCTCAGAGCGGGAGCTCCTTCGAGGACCTGTTCGCCATTCAGGCTGGAGGCAGTTCGACCAAGATCGCTACAGAAGTCGAGATCATCAAGAGCCGCAGGAACATCGAGCGGCTGATCGAAGAGCTTGATCTGGTACGCCTCTACAGTTCCAGGTATGAATACAAGGAGCCTCTGACCCCTCAGAAGCTGGTGAGTGCTCTGACGAACACCATATCGGTCTCTACGGTCAAGGATACCAATATCGTCAGGATCTCCGTCGAACATGGGGATCCTCTCCTGGCACGGGACATAGCCAATTCGCTCGCCTCTGTGTACAATGAACTGCTCAAGGATCTGGCCCAGAATGACTTTTCCATTCGCAGGGAGTTCATCGAGAGTCAGATCGGTCCGGCCTCCGCGAATGTCACCATGGCTGAGAACCGGCTCAGGGAATTCAAGGAGGCGAACGATGTGTTCCTTCTTGATGAGGAGGCCCGGGTCCTGCTCCAGCAGATCACGCAGTATGAGAAACAGATAGACCCCTATCTGATCCAGCGCGATGAAGCCAGGAACAAACAGCAGGTGTTCCAGGACTCGATCAGAGAGGAGGGAGGTGATCCTGTCACCTCGGACGAGATCGCTTCCCGGGAGCTCTCTGCGAAGGTCTCTGAATACACCAATGCCAAGATAGAGCTTGCAGGCTACGGATCTGCAGGTACGCAGGATGCGAATGCCTCCAGACGGGATGAACTGCAGAAGCGGGTCCTCCGGCTGGAGAACGAGATCAGATTGATGGTCTCCGACCGGGTCTATCCGGCTGATCAGTCCGTCTCTCCCTATATGCAGGCCTATTATACCCAGCTGGTCAATGCCTATACCCAGGAGATCTTCGCGAATGCCAACATCGCCTATCTGACGCAGATGAAACAGTCATATGTCGATTCCATGTCAAATCTTCCGGCTCTGGAGCAGAAGCTGCTCGATCTGAACAGGGATGTCGCTGTCAAAGAGAATCTCTATCTTCTCCTGCTGCAGAACTATGAAGAAGCGAAGATCGCAGAGGCTGCTGTGAGCGGTACGTCGACGATCATCGATAAGGCCATAGTCAATCCGAACCCCATCAAACCCGACAAGAAGATGATCCTGGCAGTCGGCGTACTGCTTGGACTCTTTCTCGGTGTGCTGCTGATCTTCCTGATCGAGGCCTTCGATGATTCGGTAAAAGATGAGGATTCGGTAAAACGGGCACTTGGGCTTGATGCTCCGGTCCTGGGGAGGATACCGCACCTGCAATTCGATGAGCAGGCGGATCTCGATGAGCTTGTGGTCTATAACGACCCTACGTCCCCGGCTGCCGAGTCGTACAAGCTGGTGGCGGCGAATGTGCTCTACAGCAGCATCAATCCGCCCAAGGTCATAACCGTCTGCAGTTCTGAGATGGCTGCCGGTAAGACGACGATCACCGCGAACACGGCGATCGCCATGGCACAGAATGGTCTGAGGACTCTGATCATCGATGTCGATATGAGAAAACCGAGGATCGAGAAGGCGTTCGGTCTCAAGCGAAACAGTGAAGGACTGGTAAACTATCTGCTCATGGGGAAAGAGCTCAAATCGCTCATCCTCAGTCCCCTGGAGCGGCTGCCCAACCTCCATCTGCTTCCTGTGGGACAGCTGCCGCCGAACCCTACGGCACTCATAGCCTCGGAGAAGTTCCAGCATATGATCAACGAACTGAAGAACTGGTACGACCGTATCATCATCGACATGCCCCCTCTGCTCGCATCCTCCGACGGACTGATCGTCACGAGGAATACCGATGGGATGATCATTGTCGTCAGGATGGGGAACTCATCGAAGCACGGACTGCAGCTCTCAGGTGAGAACGTGCTCAATGCCGATGTGAAGGTCCTCGGTACGGTGATCAATGACATCACCAAAGAGAACTCCTATAACTACTACCACTACTACTATTACTATAATATGGGCGGTGAGAAGGTCTTCAAGAAGAAGAAGTTCAAGAATCGATACAACTCATACAGCTACTCCAGTCGGGAGAAGCCCTCTACCGGTAAGAACCCTGAGATGCAGGACCACACAGCTGCAGTACGTTCCTCAAAGAAGAGTGTCAGGAAGAAGCGTACATCAGCGAAGACCACAGATTCCCAAGCGGTGAACGTGAAGAGTGTAGACCCCCGCACGTTCAATGCGGAAGAGAAGAAGGTGCGTACGAATCCTGATTCAGTACTGACCAAAAAGAAGACAAAGGATTATCTGGCCGATGTGGAACAGGATGTGATCGCCTCTATGGAGTCAGCAGATGACACATCCGGTACAGACAAGTCTTGATCGAACGATGGGTATGGTAGATATTCACTGTCATCTCCTTCCCGGGGTGGATGATGGGGTGCAGACACGTGAAGAGGCCTCTGGTATCTTGAGTGCCTACGAGGCTGCCGGGTTCTCCCATATCGTCTGTACCCCTCACCTCCATGACCCCTTCGTAAAGACTCAGGTCGCCAACATCAGAGAATCGTTCAGCTGGTTCGAGCAGGAGGCTGCCACTCACGGCATAACCGCCTATCTTGGTTCCGAGCTCTATATTCAATCCACTATGGGCAAATATATCCCGTTTCTCGACACCTTTCAGCTCATCGAGACCAATACCCAGGTGGAACCGCTGTTCCTCCTGGAACGGATCTTCGATCTGCACCTGGCCGGTATGACGGTCATATTCGCCCATGTGGAGCGGTATTCCTGGTTCACGCTTGAGTCGGAGACCGTACGGCGCATGCGGGAGATGGGGGTGCTCTTCCAGGTGAATATCAGTTCGATCAATGATAAGAAAGTTCAGTCCTATATCGATCACGGGTATGTGGATTTCATTGCCAGTGACAATCACGGGAGCAGGAGAGGAGTCCCGGACTTCTCTGCATGGAAGGGCTATGCTGATATTCAGGCCCGATCGATGCAGATTCTGGGTCTTGATACGTAATAAGAGAGAGTCTTACCTCTTTAATCTGTACAACAACCTATATTTCATATTACAGTGATACTCAGGAGGTACTCGTATGCTCAGAAGACTGGCCATAGAAAACTTCAGGTCAATAAAGAATGAACAGGTGCTTTCTTTCGAAGCCATCAAAGACCGGCGGCTCAGAGATGATCATGTGATCTCAGTCGATCCGAAGACGCAGATCCTCAAATTCTGTGCGGTCATCGGTGCGAATGGGTCGGGAAAGAGTACTGCCATACGGGCGGTGGAAGTGCTGCAGGCTATGGTGCTTGAAACTGAAATGGACACGAACGTGCTGCTTCGGCTTGCGGGGTCCTCATTCGCCTATGATGCGAAGAGCCGCAGCGGTCCAAGCAGGATCACTGTGGAGATCACCGAGGGTACGGACCCTGAGAGCGGCTCACCACTGATCTATACCTATACCCTTGAAGCCGATACAGAGAAAGTCCACAGTGAGTTGCTGAGCATCACGGTTGGTCGTTCGACCCGGAGGCTCTTCGAACGCGTGCTCGCTGATCAGAGCCCTGATGATGATCTTCCTACCTACACCTACCGCTGGGGTAAACGATATACCGGTCTGAAAAAACGTTTTGCCAAGAAGGTCCCCCATGACCGGCTCTTCCTTGGCGATGCCGCTCGAGCTGGAAGTGAATCTCTCCAGCCGATGTACCGATGGTTCTCAGATCAGTTGTGCATGATCCCTATCGGGCTCTCCCAGCTGAGTGAGCAGTTCGTCATCGATCATCTGAAGAGAACACCGGAGATGTCAGCATATCTGCTGAACTTCCTCAGGGATATGGATCTGATCGATATCAAAGAACTGCGTATCGCGGAGAAAGAGCAGGAGCCTGACAGGCTCATCTATATTCATGGGGTCGACCGTTCCCAGTATGCCTCCTACTTCTCCAGTGAGTCTCTCGGTACCAGGAGGCTGACCATGCTCGCCGTGGTCTATTATCTTGCGGCACAGCAGACCATGTGTCTGGTGGCTGATGATTTCGGCATCCTCCTGCATGACAAGATCGTTACTGAGCTGTATCAGAAGTTCACCTGTGCGACTGCCTCCAACGCGTCACAGCTCATCGGCAGCGGGGTGAATCTGACGATCCTCAACCATGATCTGCTCAGACATGATGAGATATGGCTGACATCGAAATATGCAGATGGCAGCACCGCGTATAACTGTCTTGCCGATTATGTCATCAGAAAGCATGACGATGTGCGTGAGATGTATATGCATGGGGCGTTCGGGTCGGTCCCGATCGTCTCAGAGAGCACACATACCACGAGAGAGGAGGTCTAGATATGGCACGGAAACATGATAGTCGCGAGCCGAGAAGACCACTGCTTGTCCTGACATCGAATGAGATCGAGACCCTGTATTTCCAGCAGATGAGACGAGACTGCCGCTTTGCGAATATGAGTGTGATGCAGAAGGATCCTCAGACGACCGATCTGCTGCAGATGATCAAGGAGGCCAACCGGCTCAGGAGGCATAACGGCTATGCTTCGGTGTGGTGCATCACCAATCCCGTGGACCTCCAGATGTCACCGGTGCAGCACCAGGAGTATGAGGCATTTGCGAAGAAGCGCAAGGTCTCGATCGTCTACAACAATCCCGGGATAGAGCTGTGGTTCTATCTCCACTTCGGAGTCCCCTCAGCAGGTATGGAGAGTGCTGAGGATGTGATCAGCGGCCTTCGGACGTTCATACCCGGGTTCGAATCATCAGCTGCCTATCTTTCAGGAGACGAGGGGAAGCAGTTCTATCTCAGACTCTTTCCGAACAAGGCACAGGCCGCGATCAACACCGATGCGTATCGTCAGGTCGTGGGCAAGGGAAAGTGGGGCGAGCTGTATCATATGAGCACCAATATGCCCTCCTTCCTCACTGATATCACACAGCAGTGTGGAAGATGTTATGTCTCTCGTGGACAGATGTTCGAACAGCATACCATCTCCTGATCCCTGTCCTGAAGAGCAGAACTCACGGACGTGCAGTGGCCCTGCCGTCCTGTGAGCTCTCATACTGACCTTTCAGTACCCGCCTCGGGTTATTTGATGCGCTTTGCTGCACTGCAGTGTTGGCGTAACAGTTGAAAACCTATATAGTGTCATATATGAAATTTAATGAATTACAATTGACAAAAGAGACCTTCGACGGCATAGAAGCTGCTGGATTCGAGACTTGTACTCCTGTTCAGGCGAAGGTGTTTACCCACTCGTTACTCGGAAAAGATGTTATGGTTCAGTCACAGACCGGGACTGGAAAGACTGCAGCCTTTCTCATAACCGTATTCGAACGATTCATCAAGAGCCCCGAAGATGCCAAAAGCAAGGCACTGATCATTGTGCCGACACGTGAGCTGGCTGTGCAGATCAAGCAGGATGCACTCCTGCTTGCCCGGGGGATCCCGGGGATACGTATAGAGACGTTTTTCGGCGGAGTCGGGTACAAGGAGCAGGATGAGGCCATCAAGAAGGGGACTGATGTATTCATCGGTACCCCCGGCAGACTGCTCGATTATGAGAAACTTCACAAGATCGACTTCTCGGCCATGGATATGATCGTCGTAGACGAAGCCGACCGGCTGTTCGATATGGGATTCTACCCGGATATCCGAGACATGTTCCAGAAGTTTCGAAGGCGTGATGATCGACAGACGCTGCTCTTCAGTGCCACGTTGACCACCCGGGCAAGGAATCTTGCATGGGACTTCATGAATGGCCCGGTAGAGATCGAGATCGAGCCTGAACTGATGACTGTCGCTGAGATCACTCAGGGTCTATTCCATGTGAGCAAGACCGAGAAGTTCGGTATGCTCCTGAGGATACTCAATAAAGAGAAGCCTGAGAATGCCATCATCTTCACCAACACCAAGTCCATGGCCGTTGAGATCTCAAAACGGCTTGAGCTCAATGGGTATGAGGCGCATGTCCTGATGGGAGATCTGCCGCAGCAGAAACGGCTGCAGGTCATCAATAAGATGAAAAAGGGTGAGATCAAGTTCCTCGTTGCCACAGATGTTGCGGCAAGGGGCCTGCACGTTGATGATCTGGAACTGGTGATCAACTATGACATCCCTGAAGATTTTGAGAATTATGTGCACCGGGTAGGGCGTACGGCACGTGCAGGCAAAAGCGGGATCGCCATCACGCTTGCCTGTGAGCAGTTCGTCTACGGTCTGGAGGCCGTAGAAGAGTATATCCAGATGAAGATCCCCGTGATCTGGGCTGATGAGGAGACCTATCCTCAGATCAGAGACAAGAGTGCGCATCTTCGATTCCGTGATCTGGTGAAGTCCTATTCATCAGGCGGTTCTGATCGAAGAAGGGATTCATCAGGTCGTTCTGATCACAGAAGGGATTCCTCCGGTCGTTCGAAGAACCCCGGACAGCGATTGAGTCCTCAGGGAAGGAAACCGGCAGGGAGATCTGCAGCTCCGCGGCGGAATCCCGCAGGGAACAAGCCTGTGACCGAGCCGGATCCACGTACCGTTCAGAGCAGACCTGCCCAGCGACCGGCAAGCTCCCCGAGAGGGTCTGCAGCACCCGGTGAGACTCGAGCAAAGCGGCCGCAGCGACCTCAAAGGTCTTCTTCGCAGGCTGCCACCGAACAGATGTCTTTTGAAGACAGACTTGCCATCTATAAGAACAAGTATGGTGCTGAGCTGGAGACTGAGTCAAAGCCTTCAGGGACAGAAGCTGCACGTCCAGCTTCGGGAAAACGCCCTTCCAGACAGAGAAAGAGAGCCCCTCGGGGTGAGGGAAACAATGCCCAGAGACCCGCAGGAGGCCAGAGAGCTCCCCAGGGTGAGGGACGCACTGCCCAGAGACCCGCAGGAGGCCAGAGAACTCCTCAGGGTGAGGGACGCACTGCCCAGAGGCCTGCTGGAGGCCAGAGAGCCCCTCAG
>JAIPFY010000064.1 GCA_021736385.1 Spirochaetia bacterium
ACCAGGGGGAAGGCAGAGACTGCTCTAAACTCATTGATTTCTGCTCTAGAAACCAGGCTTTCTAACGATTCAGCGATAAGCGCTTAGAATGTCATATTGCCAATTCTTCGGTCATAACTTATGGGACGAGCTACTAGTACTTACGGCGATGAGGTAAAACTCTACCTGAATGAGGAAGGCAGTGACCACTCAGATCTCCAGGTGAGCCTCTGCATCGGGATCGCCCTCTGACAGAGACCCATGTAAGAGTACCTGCAGTTCTCATATACTGCAGGTATCACTTTTTTCTGGGAATACATCACAAAATCTGATACTGTATTGAACCATGAGACAGATATGCACACTCAACTGGGAAGGGCTCCAGGCTGACATAGCTCTGGCTGACCACTTCTCTACCATAGAGTACCATACACCGGTACGATCACTCTCCTCGGCAGTCTTGGGAGGAGGGTTCAATGAGATCAGGCGTGTACTGAATCTCAAGGTCCAGGCTAATCCTGATGAGATCAAGATGACTGAGAGGACCTCATGGGATCCCCCTTCAAAGACACTTGCTGATTTCGCCTCTTCCCAGGGCTGGGAAGGACCGGCTGCGGGCATGATGACCTCGGCCCTGATGGAGAGTTTCAGATTCTCGGTACGAGAAGAATCCTGGGGAGGAGTGTTCTGTTCACTCACCGCAGGGATCTCCAATGCTCTGGCTGCTGGAGATGCGGCACAGTTCCTTCCTGAAGTGAACGGGAGAGAACTTCCCACCGGCACGATCAATATCATGGTGGGGACCAATGCTGACTTGAGTGATTCAGCTCTTGCTGAAGCACTCATGGTAGCGACAGAGGCAAAGACCGCGGTCCTCTTCAGCTTCGGGATCAAGAGTACGCTCTCAGGTGCTCCTGCCACAGGAACGGGAACCGATTCCCTCATCATCTCAAGCGGTTCAGGCCCCAAGGCTGACTACTGCGGGAAACATACGAAGATCGGTCAACTCATCGGCGAGACGGTCTCAGAGGCACTCGCTTCATCAGTAGCGTATCTTCTCCAGAGAGATCATCCATCAAAACAGTATATGCTCGTAGGATCTGCTCCTGATTCATAGGGTCAGTCTTCCCGGCTGTCTTCTATGATCATATGCCTCTGAACGGTACGGCAGCAGAGGGACTCCTGCTGCACGGCTCCCCTTCTCATCGAATCTTATTCGTTCTGAGGTCATGGGTCATTCTGTGTTGGTAACCGGCTATCTTGAGGTTGTCTGCAGTGCCCTGAAGAAGAAATCCGGTTGTCCGAAGTTCCCTGACTTCAGGACCAGTCTGACCGAAGGATTCTCCACCGGTATGAGGACCGGGACACCCGGTGCGACCGAATCTCCCAGCAGGAAGGACCGAAAACCCAGACGTTCGGTTATCGCTCCGGAGGTCTCCCCTCCAGCGATGATGATACGGGTGATCCCTGCTCCCAGAGCAGCCTCGGCAAGGTCTGCCATGGTCGTCTCGAAGAGTTCCGAGAGTGCGCTCTGTGATAATCCGGTACTCTGCTTCCCCATTCCTTCACCCCGGTTGCCATCGGTATGGATCAGGAGATCGGTTGTTTCAGGATTCTTCACCAGCTCGATCAGATCGTCCCGTATGGATGAATCATGAAGAAGTTCTGCTGCTGTCAGTTCACAGGCCGTACCGCCCTGATCATGGAATACCACGACCTGCCCGGTCGTTGCAGTCGAGCAGCTTCCTGCGAATATGATGGCTCTCCCTTCTGTTCCTGTCGTACGAGGAGCTGATTCATGAGAGAAAGGATCTTGACGGGTTTTGTGGGCTCTTGCCAGATGTTCAGCGAGACCCGAACCTCCGGTGATCAACGGGAGATCAAGGAAATGTTCTGCGATCTGTTTCCCATGGATCGCTTCAGAGTAATCAGGGATAAGATAGCATGGGGTCCCCCCCTGCTTCTCTCTCAGTGAATTGATCACAGGTGAGAGATCCTCTTCAGCAAGTTCATCGGCGGTGATGATGAAGCAGGGATACACAGACTGCGGTTCCATGATCTTCCCCAGTCTGTGATCCCACATGGGGTTCACCGGATGGTCTTTCATGGGACTCTCGTGAAGCGGGAGTCCATGGATATAGAGTCCTCCATCCCGGACGATCCTGCCGTTCACCGGCAGTGACGGACATAACAGGGTATAGGGAGACCCGATCTGTCTCATGAGCGCATCTGCGATCGGCCCGATATTCCCCTTCGGTGTACAGTCGAAGGTGGAACAATACTTGAAGTAGATCTGCCTGCAGCCGACAGCCTGGAGGTACTCGAGGGCTTTCAGTGATTCTGTGACTGCAAGGTCAGGGGCGATCGACCGGTTCTTGAGTGCGATCACTACCGCTTCGACTGAAGGATCGATCGTGAGAGATTCATCAGGTATACCGCTTGTCAGCAGGGTGTTCATCCCGCCTCTCACGAAGAACGAACCGATATCGCTCGCACCGGTGAAGTCATCAGCTATGCATCCGATGATCAGTCTTGGCTCTTGCTCTCTCATGTGTACCTCTCAAGATACCAGGGTTCCCCATCATACCATGAGTCGTAAGGATAGCGGTACGGATTTCCCCTGATTGATTCCCACGCTGGGCAGCTTTTTCAGACTCTTGACCTGAGGTCGTATGCATAACGGTTTTCGTCGTCCTCTATACCACAGAACACCTGTGTGCATAGAGAATCTCCCGCCTCATCTGCCTGGCATAGGAGCTCACCCGTCATTCGGGGATGAAGTGCCATCAGGAGACCCTGACATACAAAAGCCACTCCCCTGGTATGAGGAATGGCTTTCTTCAGTTCTGCTGATATATGATCTCTGTCTCTATAGGCGGTACAAGATTTGAACTTGTGACTTCTACCGTGTGAAGGTAGCACTCTCCCACTGAGTTAACCGCCCGTGGTCACTTTTGAAGATTATATACCTAATAGCAGAGCTTGAACAGATGTTTTCATCACTTTTTTCCAGGTCTAGTCAATGATGATGGTCCTGCCCTCTGCTGCTGACTTGATCCCCGCTTCCAGTATGATCATCTCCTGGAGTCCATCGAAGAAGTTCGGTCGGATCTCCGTCTTCTCAGCGATCGCCTGGAGAAAATCTGCTGCTGCATGCACGAAGGTATGCTCATACCCGATGATATGGCCGGGAGGCCACCAGGCTGAAGCATACTCATGCACAGGCTCTGTCGCCATGATCGTCCTGAAGCCCTTCTCCCCCTCATGATCATCGTTGCAGTAGTACTGCAGTTCGTTCATCCGTTCGAGATCGAAGATCAGAGCCCCTCTGCTCCCGTAGATCTCGAAGGTATGGGCATTCTTCCTTCCCGTAGCGAACCGTGTCGCATCGAACGAACCGAGTGCCCCATTCTCGAACATCACCGTCATGAAGGAAGCATCCTCCACGGTCACCTTTCCGGTTCCCGTGGTAATGCCTGCATTCCTGGAGAACGCTGATGCCTGAGCATCCGGCAGCGGCCGTTCTGCGATGAACCGGGTCATCATGGCAGAGACCTGTGCGATCTCACCGACAAGATACCGGGCAAGGTCTATGCTGTGAGAGTTCAGGTCACCATGCGGTCCGGAACCGGCCTTGGTCTTCTTCATCTGCCAGGTCAGCGGATACTCGGGATCGGCAGCCCACTCCTGCAGATAGGCCCCTCTCCAGTGATAGATCCTGCCGATCCTGCCCTCATCGATCAGCCGTTTGGCCAGTCTCACAGCAGGGCACCTGCGGTAGTTGTGATTCAGGTAGTGTACGATCGGACGGTCTCCGATCACATCGACCATCTCCTGCGCCTGTTCGACTGACAGAGCAAGCGGTTTTTCCATGAAGATATGTTTACCGGCTTTCGCGGCAGCCAGAGCTATATCATAATGGAGATACTGCGGGGCAGCGACATCTATGATATCGATGTCATCACGAGCGATCAGAGCACGCCAGTCACTGATGGTCTCTTCCCATCCCCAACGGTCTGCGAACTCTTTGAGCGGTTCCTCATGTCTCCCGCAGACTGCCTTGAGTACCGGTGCTATCTCAGTATCGAAGAAGCGCTGAGACTGCAGCCATCCGTTGCTGTGGGCCCTGCCCATGAACTTATACCCGATCATCCCAATATTCATCGTTCTCATACTCATCACCTTCCCTCTGTGTAAGTGTATCACATCCGAAGCTCTCTACACATGTTCTGTGCCTGAGCTTATCAAAAGATCCGTATGATTCGTTCATGATTCTTACGAGAGACTCTTGACATATTTTGTATAGCTGCTATACAATACTGGACATGAAAGAACTGTTTGCTCCTGAACTGCACACCACGGATCTTGAGATCCTCTCCTTCACCCTCGTACGTGTCGCCTACAAACTGTTCGGCGGGGATCGGATGACGATGACCTACGGGACCGATGTGAAGATCCATGGTGCTGAGATCCATATGCTCTGCCACATCAAGAGAAACCCGGGAAGTCATATTTCCGGGATAGCCCGATCGATAGATGTCACTCGAGGGGCTGTCTCACAGCTGGTGAAGAAGCTCGAACAGAAGGGACTGGTACGAAAAGCTGAACACCCCGAGAACATGAAACAGCTTACTCTGGTCTTGACCGAGAAAGGAGAGACTGCCTACGCCGGGCATCAGCGACTGCACCAGCGATTCAGCGATTCTCTCGAAGAGGTACTCGTCCCCTATACCGATGAACAGTTTCACCTTATCTCCCGGTTCATGAAGGAACTTGAAGGATCCATAGATATTCTGACCAGAGATCTCTTTTCTGAAGAAGAGGAGAACAGGACAGGAGCGTACAGAGCATAAGCGTTCCAGGATACGTTCGAGTATTTTCCCTGAAAGCGATCTGCTCAGAGGAGAACTCGTCATCTGAAGAGCGCAGCTGATACATGCGCATAGTATGTATAGGTGCTTAACACTATGTATGTATAGCACCTATACAATGTTACCAAGGAGGACACACATGCATATGTTCGAACAGAAGAACATGACCACACTGATTCTCAAGATGGGTATCCCTTCGATGCTGGGCATGCTGGTAGTTGCACTCTACCACGTCGTAGATACCTATTTCATCTCAGGACTGGGAACCGATGCGGTTGCTGCAGCGGCCGTGGTATTCCCCATCTCAATGCTGGTAAGCGGTATCGCCTTCGCATTCGGGACCGGCGCAGCTTCTGCGGTGTCGAGGCTGATCGGTGGAAGAGAGGCCGTTCGGGCCAAAGAGGTCGCGAGCACCTCGATGTACTCTGCCCTGGTACTCTCAGCCATACTGGCCCTGCTGATCGCCTGGTTCCACCAACCGGTATTCAGGCTGTTCGGTGCTGATGCTCACGTGATGGAGCAGGCAGAAGCCTATGGACTGATCATCCTCATAGGAGCAGTCATCAATACCGGGACTGTCACGGCGAACAATCTCATCAGATCCGAAGGGTTTGCAAAGATCAGCATGCTCACGATGAGCATCGGTGCTGTACTGAATTGTATCCTCGACCCCCTGTTCATCCATACATTCGCATGGGGGATAGAAGGCGCCGCCATTGCTACGGTAGTCGCACAGACTGCAGCCCTGTGCTTCATCCTCATAGCGTACCGGAAGATCGATTCCGTGGTGAAGCTGTCGATCAGGCAGGTACGGCTTGACTGGAGCATCTACCGTGAAGTGCTGAAGATCGGCATCCCGGTGCTCATCTATCAGGGACTCAACAGTCTGGCGATAGCTGTGATCAACAATCAGGCGGTAACCTACGGTGCGGAGGCTATAGCTGCACTGGGAATCGTGACCAGACTGATCACCCTGATGTCCTATGTCGTCTTCGGCTTCGTGAAGGGGCTCCAGCCAGTCGCAGGGTACACCTGCGGGGCTCACCAGTATGATCGTCTTCATACAGCGATACAGACCACCAGAGGCATCCTCTCTGTCTACTGCGTCGTTGCTGCAGCACTTGCGGTCTGTCTTGCTCCCCGGATCATCGGCCTGTTCACCACAGATCCCAGAGTAGCAGCTCTTGGTATCAGGGCCCTGATCCTATGGAGCACCACCTTCAGCTTCCTGGGATTTCAGATGACCTATGTGACCGCATTCCTTGCTCTCGGGAAAGCAGCAGAGGGGAGTATCATCGGGCTTTCGAGGCAGGGTGTACTGCTCATTCCCCTGCTGTTCCTCCTCAAAGGACTTCTTGGTCTTGATGGACTGATCTATGCACAGCCAGCGGCAGATCTGCTGACGCTGCTGCTGACAATCCATTATGCAGGACGCCTCACAAAAAGCTTTCCTGCAGCAGAAGGGGATGCCACGAACAGGTCCCGATCCCTGCTGCATGGATGAGAAGGTACCCCGTCAGAGCAACAGGACCGGAAAGGCAGAGGATTCCCACGGCTACCGGGGGAAGATCCCGTCAAGGAACCGGTGATTCACCCAGCCTGTGTACTGCGAACAGGGGAATATGGAGTGCTGTGCCGTGTGCATCAGGGGATGAACTTGTACCCCCTGCCCCACACGGTCTGGATGTGTCTGGGCACGTCGGACTCACCCAGCCGGTGACGCAGTTTGGCGATGTGGACATCGACTGTACGGGTGGTGGTACTGCTTCCGTAGCCCCACACATCATCAAGGATCTGATCCCGTGTGATGGTATGGTCAGGATGGAGGGCAAGGTACTCCAGCAGACGGTACTCCTGCACATTGAGCTCTACGGGGATCCTGCCATCCTTCAGCAGCACTCCCTCCTCCCGGTCGAGTACGAACGGACCGAAGCTGATCCTCTGGGCTGAACCGAGCACTCTCGATCTTCTCATCAGCGCCTCGATGCGTGCGATCAGCACCCCCATATCAAACGGCTTGGCAAGATAGTCATCGGCTCCCTGTCTGAGTCCCATCACCACATCGAGGTTGGTGTTTCGAGCTGTGAGCATCAGCACCGGGGTCTGCAGCCCCTGCTGACGTATATGCTGACACACGGCGAACCCATCCCTGCCCGGCAGCATCAGATCGAGCAGGATCACATCATAGGAGCCCTCAAGGGCAGCGGCCTCCCCGCTGATCCCGTCTGCTCTGATCTCCACCTCATAGCCTTCGGCATGCAGACGATCTTCGATCGTCATCTGTACCCCGGGCTCATCCTCTATGATCAGTACCTTCGGCATCACCGACCTCCTTCCAGGGAACTGTGATCGTAAAACAGCAGCCTCTGAGCAGCTGGCCGTTCACCCGCTCATAGGGGGATTCAAGTACCAGAGTCCCCCCGAGGATCTGCAGATTCCGCTGTGCGATGAACAGTCCCAGACCACTGCCCTTCACCTGCGTACTGCGGGTATGCTCCCCGCGGTAGTAGGGCTTGAACAGGGTCTTCTGTTCCTGCTGCGGTATCCCCACCCCATCATCGGCTATCGAGAGAGCGATCGCATGACTGTGCAGATACCGTGCGGTCATACGCACCTCACCCCCTTCGGGACCATAGGCATGGTAGAGGGCATTGGTGATCAGATTCTTCAGGCTCAGACTCAGCAGGGTCTGATCGCACAACCCCTGTTCGGGGATCCCGCCCATATCCCAGATCAGTGTGATGCCCCGCTCAGCTGCTATGACCTGCAGCTCCTGATCCAGGGAATGGAACAACTGTGCGAACACGGTCGGCTGCTCCTGCACCTGGTACCCGCCCTTCCCTTCAAGCCGGGAGAATACCAGGATGTTCTCTATGATGTTCCCGAGATCGCGGGTCTGCCGCTTGATCAGTTCACTGTAGAGACCTACCCGTTCGGGGGCGATGAGATTCAGCGAGAGGTTGTCCGCTGCCGACTGGATGACTGTCAGCGGGGTACGCAGCTCATGGGTGATCGATGCGGTGAACTCCTGTTCCCGCTGCCGCTGCTGCCGTGCCCGGTAGAGCGCGTTGAGTAATCCGATACAGACGAGCCCTATGAGCAGCATCAGCGTGATACCACCTGTGAGTACCCAGCTGAACGTCCTCTCCACCCGTGCCGCGTAGTTGCTCCCGGCGACCTGCAGGCCGAGGATCCAACCGACCTGATCTGCAGGACTTGCCGTGATCGATGCTGAGGAAAGCCTGAGCTCACGCCGCCTGTCAGGGCCTGCTGAGCCCCCCTGATCGAGCCAGGGCGGGGTGAGTTCTCCCTGGACCAGCAGCGGTACTGAGAAGGTGTGAGTCGCGACGAAGGTCCTGCCGATCAGCGAGGAGAACGGATCGAACCGATAGGAGTACCCGTTGAGCGTCCCATCTGCGAAGAACCGTTCGAACCGAGGATCCTCTGAGGAGATCTCCCACTGCAGGCGGTACTCCCCGAGCTCCTCATAGATAGCAGGCAGCACATACGTCTGTGTGAAAGCTGCAGTATCGACTGAGAGCACCATATACCAGATACGCCCCTCAGGCTTGAGAGGGAGTACGATCAGCCGAGTTCCCGGGTCACCCCCTGAGTAGACCTGCCGCGGGTCCTCTGCGTGTCTCACCTCTTCAAGCAGCTCGCTCATAGCATCCGGGATCTCCCTGCCGGTCACCTCCAGCCCATCGGTTCCCCAGGACCCGACCAGCTCCCAGGCTGGGTCAGCACTGCCGGCTGCGATCACATCGACAGAGGCGATGAGATCGGGAACCTCCCCCTGAGGCCCGAATCGATCGAGCAGACTGCCTGCAAGCTGCAAGGCCTGCAGGTCACTGGCGATACCGATCCCCTGCATCTGATACATCCAGTCATAGAGGATCGCATACCGCTGCTGCTCCCGAACGGCTATCTTGTTCACTGACAGCGTCATCGACTCATACACCGCTTCGGTCTCCCGTTCTGCGATGGAGGAGAACCACCGGTACTGCAGCAGGGCGAAGATGGTGACGACCACCATCAGTGCCGCGATCAGTACGTCTCTGTTCCGCTTTGATACATCTAGTCTCATACAGACCATAGTACCCGCAGCGGTCTCATCTTGCTACCGTGTTTTCACCAGCGATCAGCTGTTTTACAAAGTTTACAACCCTTTTACCCCGTGTTAACCACTTACAGACACCTCTGGGAGTATAGTGAGTTCACGGAGGTGATCGATATGCCAGATAACGGACCAATAGTACACGCAGATCACAGTAAGCCCTATAAGAAGAAGAATGCCGCAGGAAAGACCCTGATCTTCCTGCTGATCCTCGCAGTCATCGCAGGAGGGATCTACCTGCTGTTCGACAACGCAGGGACCACAGAGGAACGACCCATCGAAGCCTACGAGAGTGCCGTGATCCAGAGCGGGACGATGGTAGACTCGGCAGAGGCCAGCGGGACAGTAGTACTGCCCAAGCAGGTATCGATCGTGAGCCGGCAGGATGCCTATACCGCACAGCTGCACGTGAACGAGGGAGATGTCATCTCCACCACCGACATCCTCGTCAGCCTCTCGGTACCGGAGCTCGAGGATTCCCTCGCCTCCTATGAGCTGCAGCTCGAACAGGCGGAGATAGAACTGGAGAACACCAGGCTGAACTACAGCTGGTCCTACCGGGCTGTCGAACTCGACCAGCAGCGCCTGCTGCTGAAGATCGAAGAGGCTGTCGAGGAAGTGGTGACCCAGCAGCGCCTCGCTGAGCTCAAGAGCTCACGGACGACCGATCTGGAACAGGCGACAGACGCCCTCGATGCCCTCTATGAGCAGCAGGAGGATCTGGCATTCAGCCTCGAAGAGCTCTCAGCCAAGCAGGTACTTGCCGAGAAGAAACAGGAGGCAGTGATCAGACAGCTGAAGATGAACATCGCACAGATCGAAGATGACATCACAGACAGCTCGATCACCAGTCCCATAGCAGGAGAGATCCTGCAGATCAATGAGGACCTGGAGATCGAGGGCAGCTTCATAGAGAAGACTGACACCCTCTTCGTCGTCGCTGACCGTACGGAAGTCTATGTCGACCTGGACATCTACGAACAGTATGCAGCGATCCTCCAGCCGGGAGATCACCTCACCCTCACGATCGGGACAGGTACCATGGATGCCCGGATCACCAGGATCGGAAAGATCGCAACCCTCGATTCTGACGGCCTCTCAGCCACTGTGTCAGTACGGGTCGAGCCGATCACCGAGACGGTGCTCACCCCCGGAGCTTCTGCCATAGCCACCATCATCCTCAGTACCAAAGAAGATACCATGCTCCTGCCGCGAGGGTCCTACCTGACCACCGGTAACCAGAAGTATCTCTATGTGATCGACGGGAACACCGCGGTCCGTACAGAAGTGACCTACGGGAACATCCAGGGTGGAGAGGTCGAGATCCTCTCAGGGGTGGAACCCGGAGACCGGATCATCACCTCTTCCTACCAGCAGTTCATCAACCAGCAGACCATCACCCTTCCCTGATCACGAACAAGGAGAACGAACATGATACAGTTACAGGCAATCAACAAACTCTATGACCTTGGAGTCACCAAGGTAGAAGCACTCAAGGATGTGAACCTCACCATCGAACGCGGGGAGTATGTGGCGATCATGGGTCCCTCAGGGTCAGGGAAATCGACCCTGATGCACATCATCGGCATCCTCGATCAGGCTTCAGGGGGGACCTACCTGCTTGAAGACTTCGACATCACCACCCTCGGGGACAAAGAGCAGGCCCGTATCAGGAACCGGCACTTCGGCTTCATCTTCCAGAGCTTCAACCTCTTTCCTGAACTCAGTGCCCTTGAGAATATCATGCTCCCGATGCAGTATGCGAACGTACCCTACAAAGAACGAAAGCAGCGGGCGGTCAGACTGCTCGAAGATGTGGGACTCGCCCACCGCATGCATCACCTCCCCTCCATGCTCAGCGGAGGAGAACAGCAGCGAGTGGCCATCGCCCGGGCCCTCTCCAACGACCCGGACCTCATCCTCGCCGATGAGCCGACCGGTAACCTCCCCTCTGACAAGGGTGAGGAGATCATGCAGATCCTGGAGAAACTGAACCAGAACGGTGTGACGATCGTCATGGTCACCCACAACCCTGAACAGGGAGCACGGGCCAGACGCATCATCAACCTGCAGGACGGACTGATCACCGAAGAGACCCCAGTGAAGGAGGTCACTCATGCACAATGAACCGCTGCTGATCATGCTCAGGCGATTCACCGGAAGGATCCTTGAATCGGGACTGCTGATCCTGCTGGTAGCCCTGGGGGTGGGAGCCGCATCTGCCGGTGTCTCGATCAGCCTCAACTCAGCAAGCTATGCTGCAGATCTGCGCAGCAGGGCCTCCTACCATGAGATCGCAGTGAGCGTCCCAAGTCAGGCTGACACCATGGAAGAACCGGTGATCAGAAAACCAACCACTGACACCACCATCCTCACCTATGCCGACCTCTCGGCTGCAGAGCTCCTGCCTGCCGTCGACTTCGCCTATATAGAGAATCCCGTACGGCTGAGCTTCGTCAACGAAGCGGTGATCGAGCGTGATGCCGAGCGAAGAGCACAGATGGAACAGATCATCACCAGCGAGACGGCTGAGGATTCGAAGGCAGAGGTCCCCGAGGGTCCCCCGGAGTCCATGCGCATGGATGCAGAGGACCTCGAAGAGGCAGCACAGGACAGCAGTATCATCATAGCCCGGATCGAAGAGCTCTCAGGGAGCAGCGTCTCGAGTGAGTACTTCACCTCCCGAGCTCTGCAGACCACCTTCGGATCGCTCTTCTCCACAGAAGACTATCAGGGGACAGAGTCTGTGATCATCCTCGGACACACAGCAGCACAGCTGCTGCTGTCCGACGGCATGACCACCGGGGAGCTGATCGGGAAGCGCCTCCTCACCCGCACAGGCTATGTGACCATCGTTGGGATCCTGCCTCCTGACGGGAGTTCCTCCGACAGCAGATACTATGCCCCCTACCAGGATACTGCAGCATCTCTGGGCTTCACCGGGATCAGAAGGAGTTCCATGGGTACGGTCCTGCGCTTCTATGTCACCGATGAACAGGAACTCGATGCGACAGCAGAACAGCTGGAGAACTGGTTCACCTCTCAGTTCGGAGAGAACCAGATCGTCATCAGCAATCCCAAGAGCGAAGCAGATCAGCTGATCGCACGAAACAGCAGCATCGGGATCCTGATGCTCCTGCTCTCAGGGGCTGGACTCTTCATCGCAGCGATCAATGTATCACACATGCTCATCAGCAGAGCCATGCGCATGAGACGGCATGTGGGGATCCTTATGGCACTGGGATCATCACGAGGGAGTATCAGAAGACTCTTCACCTGGGAATCTCTGGGGATCACCGGTATCGGGACCCTCTTCGGAGCCCTCTTCGCCATCCCGCTCAATGCATCGATGCAGCAGGCGATGAGCATCCAGACTGATTCCTGGTGGGCCATAGCTCTGGGAGCGATCCTCTCAGCAGTGCTGATCCTGCTCTTCAGTCTCGTACCGATCATGCAGTACACCCGAATCCAGCCTGCAGATGCCATGCGTAATGCGTGAGAAGGAGAATACCAATGAGAAAATTTCTGACCATGCTGCTCCGCTCATGGGCGGCTTCACCGATAAAGATCATCCTGACGATGCTTACCGTGGCCTTCGGGACAGCGATCCTGATGCTCAGCTTCAGCATCAGTGATGTACTGGAGACAGAAGTCTCCGAGGCCCTGAAGAGTCAGGGAGTCACCCTCTACGGGGCGAACGGCACCTGGGATGCTGAGGGGAAGATCGAACAGGAACGCCCATCCCAGTGGGACGGGGATGCCCCGGGGTACCTCAGGAGTGACATGGACGGCATAGCTGCCGTATCGATCGTCTCCAAGCTGCCGTTCTCACAAGTGACCACTGAGGGGGTCTCCTACACCCTCAGGGATGCCGTAGGTGCAGAACCGGACTACTTCACGGTATTCGGGCTGGAACTCCTCTCCGGAGACCCCATGAGTGCTGCTGATCTCTCGATCGGGGCAAAGAAGATGTGGATCAGTGAAGAGACCGCACAGATGCTCTATGGATCTGCAGAGCAGGCTATCGGCAAAGCCATCACCCCTCCGGGGTTCGTGACCAACAAGAACCTGCGAGAAGGTACCCAGCCGGTACTGACGAGCTACACGGTCACCGGAGTCTACCGCATCGAATCGGAGATCGCCCGTAAAGCCTACGGGATCGGTGATATCATCGTCCCCTATACCGCAGTGATCCCCTCAGGGATGAACTCCTCGATGGCAAAGAGCATGATGGCTGGAATGCTGGTCCTGCGGGTAGAGGGCAGCTCTGTCGAGGAGGCTCAATCGATGATCAGACAGATCATGGAGAACCAGTACGGAGATGATACGGCCGTGACGGTATGGGAAGGTTCTGTCAGCGGGACGTCCTCCTATATGGAAGAACTGAGAAATACCGTCTCTCTGTTCACACAGTCGGTGCAGATCCTCGGTCTGGTACTGCTGGTAGTGAGTTCCATGGGGATCTTCAGCATCATGGTGGTCGAATCCTTGAGCAGAAGACGGGAGATCGCACTCGAGAGGGCACTTGGGGCCTCCAGGCGATCGGTACTCATAGAGTTCTTCTCCTGGTCCCTCATGCTCAGCGCCATCGGAGCACTCCTGGGGACCATCCTGGCTTACTTCACCGCACCTGCGGTACTGGGGACTCTGGCTCCTCTGGTCGGGGAGCTCTCGAGTGAACTGGCAGCGACAGCATCCCTGCAGATGAGTGCCGTGGTATCGGCAGTCCTGCTGGTACTGGTGATCGGGGGAGGTTTCGGGATCATCCCCGCCCTGCCGGTCGTACGGGAACATATCGCAGAGACGCTGAGGGAGGCATAATATGAACTATTCACTACGAAGGATCATGACGATACTGCTGCTGGGTTCAGCACTGGTCTCCGTACCAGCACTCTCCCTTGAGAGCATCGAGGAGTACACCTCCTACGTACTGCAGCAGGACCTCTCCCTCAGCGGTGTCCAGATCGATATCACGAGCGCCCGGAACGACCTGGAGGAGCCGTCGCTGCTGGAAGCATCGACCCTCTCGGTCGATTCCGGGTACAGCTATACCGGGACCGGCAGCATCTGGAGAGGCACCCTCGGTGCATCCCTGCCGCTCTCCGATGCTCTGCAGCTCTCGGGTTCTGTGACCGGCAGCATCGATTCCGGGTACGCCCTGTCGGGCTCGCTCGGTCTGGACTTCAAGCCCTTCACTCATTCGGTGACCGATGAGCTCGCACAGAACAGCTATGAACAGCTTACGGTACAGCAGGCAGGGACGATCAGTTCGGTCAGCCTCACTGCCGTGGAGCACCTGCTTGCCTGGAGGACGGCTCAGAGAGCCTATGAACTCTCAGCAGCTGCCGCCTCGGTCTACGAGCAGACCTATCTGGATCAGAAGGTCCGCTATGAACTCGGAGAAGCTTCTCTGGATGAGGTGAGAAGCGCCCTGTTGAGTTGGAGCACGGCAAACAGACAGACCCTCACAGCACAGACGACCCTGCAGCAGGCACAGCAGCAGATGTACCTGCTCCTCGGCGGCGAGGTGACAGAGTTCACCCTCCCTGATCCCGATGCTGAGGCACTGCAGCAGCTGATCTCGCAGGTAGAGGACTCAGGCATGCTGGAGACAGTAAGCCCCTCGGGCTCCTCTTCAGTACAGGCAGCGCAGTATACTGCACAGCGTGCACGGATCACCTATGAGGACATTCGCGCATATGATCCTGATCTGAAGATCAGCACGGCAGCCGCATACAACAACGATTCGATCGGAGCCTCTGTATCATTCTCTCTCAGTGCTCAGGACTTCAACTCAGAGCAGAAGCAGCAGGCGTATGATCAGCTGATCCTGGCTGAACGTACGGCAGCCCAGCAGTACGATAGCACCCTCTTTGCCATCGAGAATCTCAAGAGCAGCCTGATCAGTACTGCCGCACAGCTGGAGATCATCAAACTGGAGATCGAGCAGGCAGAGAGTCTGCAGGAAGAGTCAGCACTGCTCTACGAGCTGGGTACGCTCTCTGCAACCGAGCTCGAACAGAGCAGGAACGACCTCCTGCAGTCTGAGCACCAGTACTACAGCACCCTTGCAGACCGGTATCTGATCATCCTGCAGCTGAGGGCCTATACGGGCAGGTAGCATCGAGCATCCAGCACAGACCTGAGGACAGGGAGTGGTAGATACCGGTCGGATCATGCATGCTGCATGGTCCGTTGCCCAACGACTGAAGAGCAGCCCCCCCCCGATTCAACCACCGAAGGAGGGGCCTGCTTGAGAGCTGCACCTGCGCTCCTTCGGATGGTACGGCATCCCACACAGATCCATCATCTACACACCTGCACGACTCCCTGTGACCGACTGTTACCGGCAGCACGGTCCACCAGGATCTCACCTTCACAGATGGTTTCCCCATTCACACTGAATAATTCCCCCCTGTCACTGACTGATAGGGTATACTATACCTCAGGATCATGCATGGATTCGATCGAGACCAACTTGTTCCAAGGCTTGTACCCCACAGTTCAAGGCTGTCATCGGTCGATCCCAGGGTGTCGAAGGAACTCATCAGCAGCCTGTTCCCCACTGCGACACGTGAACATATGCAAACATATCACCGATGGAGGTCTATGATGAGATACGTTCTTTCCATGACTCTGGTACTGGTACTGTCTGTTTCGGCTCTTTTCCCCGTATCAGCACTCTCCCTTGAGAGCATCGAGGAGTATACCTCGTACGTACTGCAGCAGGACCTCAGCCTCAGCAGTGTACAGCTCGAGCTTGCTGCTGCGAAGGAGGATCTACAGCAGCCATATATCCTTGAGAAGTCCATGCTTTCGGTCAATACCGACTACAACACCTATGCTCCATACTCCATGTATGCAGGGGCTCTAGGAGTCCAGGTACCGCTTTCTGATGCTGTACACTTCACCGGTTCGCTGTATGGAAGATTCGATATCGATACCGATACCGAATTCGAACTGAGAGGATCGGTCGGGCTCTCCTTCATGCCCTTCATCCACTCGATAGATGAGGAGCTCGCACAGAACAGCTATGAGCAGCTTACGGTACAGCAGGCAGGGACGATCAGTTCGGTCAGCCTCACTGCCGTGGAGCACCTGCTTGCCTGGAGGACGGCTCAGAGAGCCTATGAGCTCTCAGCAGATGCAGCCACGATCTGCGAGCAGCTCTATCGTGATCAGAAGGTCCGCTATGGACTTGGAGAGTCATCAATGAGTGAGATACGTACCACCCTGCTGAACTGGAGTACGGCAAACGAGCAGGCTCTCACAGCACAGACGACCCTGCTGCAGGCACAGCAGCAGATGTACCTGCTCATCGGCGGCGAGGTGACAGAGTTCACCCTCCCTGATCCCGATGCTGAGGAACTGCAGCAGCTGATCTCTCAGATAGAGGGCTCAGGCATGCTCGAGAGCGTCTATCCCTCCGGCTCCTCTGCGGTACAGGAAGCGCAGTACGCTGCACAGCGGGCTCGTATCACCTATGAGGACATTCGCGTATATGATCCGATGGTACAAGTATCCATCAAGACTGATCTTGAACCAGACAGGACTTCTACGCGCGCAGCGGTCTCGTTCAGGCTCAGCGCACAGGACTTCCACTCCGAGCAGAAGCAGCAGGCGTATGATCAGCTGATCCTGGCTGAACGTACGGCAGCCCAGCAGTATGATAGCACCCTCTTTGCCATCGAGAATCTCAAGAGCAGCCTGATCAGTACGGCCGCACAGCTGGAGATCATCGAACTGGAGATCGAGCAGGCAGAGAGTCTGCAGGAAGAGTCAGCACTGCTCTACGAGCTGGGTACGCTCTCTGCAACCGAGCTCGAACAGAGCAGGAACGACCTCCTGCAGTCTGAGCACCAGTACTACAG
>JAIPFY010000065.1 GCA_021736385.1 Spirochaetia bacterium
GGCCCCGGCCTTCAGCGCTGGAGAGACCGGGAGCACCCTTCGCCGGTGAGAGGCCCGGATCAAGTCCTCTAGGGCGGACATCCAGGAAGCCCTCTGCGCCTGTCGGGGCGAACCATATCCAGCTGATCCGATCTCAACATATATCGAGCCTTCTGTACCCGTCGGGGCGGATGGACTATCTCCTCCGGAGTAAGGTGCTCTGGGGCAGGCAGACCCATGGGATCGGTGGTGATGGTGAGCGCTACAGGTTCTGACAGTAGGTCTGATCGTGCTATGATAATTAGTAGACAAATTTCGAATATGAAGTATTTTACAGCTGTAAATTACCGGTTACGTATCGGTGTTTCAGTGACCCTTCCTGAACACCCATGAAAAAACGATCCATGGGTCATTTTAGACAAGCTTTAAGAGATCTAAACCCTGTTCGTATCCTATGGTATTTCCTGTATTATTGGAGATATATCCTTAGGGGGTTGCAGACTTTTAGTTAAATATGTTAGTATACTAAGCATATAAGGAGTATTATTATGAACACAAAGAACACACCACTACGTATGATAGGGACTGCATTGGCAGTGCTGCTGCTGTTTGCTTCTCCGGCTCTCTGGTCAGGCGGTCAGCAGGAATCAGGAACCGAAGTCATCTCGTTTGCCGGATCAGGGGGATACCCTCCCTTCAACTATCTGACAGAGACCGGGGATGTGGTTGGATTCGATGTCGATGTAGCTCAGGAGATCGCAGACAGGATGGGAAAGACCATGGAGTACAAGACCACTGCATGGGACGGGATCATCGAAGGTCTGCGAGCCAAACGATATGACGGTATCCTCGGAAGTATGGGTATCACCGCACAGCGACAGGAGATCGTGAACTTCTCGGATCCCTACTACTACTCAGGACCGCAGCTGATCGTACGAAAAGACAGCGGGATCACGAGTATCGCTGATCTGGGTGCCGATTCGAAGATCGGACTGGTCACCGGGACCACCTTCGAAGCAGATGCGGCAGAACTCGGGGTAGAGGTCAAACTCTATGAAGATGACAACCAGACCCTCATCGAACTGCTCAACGGAAGGGTCGACGGGGTACTGACTGACAGGATCGTGGGACTGAATGCCATTGGTGCACTCTCACGGGGAAGCGAACTGACTACCGCCGGTTCGGTGCTCAGATCAGAGATGATGGGTATAGCCTTTCACAAAGATGATACCGCTCTGCTTGCAGAAGTGAACGGCATCCTCGAAGAGATGAGAGCAGACGGGACCCTGGCGGCGATCAGTGCCGAATGGTTCAACGGAGAGGATATTACCCGCAAATAGCGGATAAGAGATAACATATGGAACATATACTGCCATGGGATCTTACGGTGATCCCTTCACGATTCTTTCTCTTCTCAGGAGCAGCATGGTATACCGTGCAGATCACCGTACTCGGTGTGCTGCTCGGTATGATCCTTGGTCTGATAGCTGCGTTCGGGAGATTGTCCTCTCACAGAGGGCTCTCTGGTGCTGCACGCTTCTACATCTTCACCATCAGAGGGACTCCTCTGCTGGTGCAGCTGTTCATCATCTACTATGGACTTACCTCCATCGTGACCATCGCCCCGATCCCATCGGCAGTCATCGCACTGGGGATCCACAACGGAGCCTACATCGGCGAAGTCTTCAGAGGGGCCATCCAGTCCATCGATTACGGACAGATGGAGGCCGCCCGCTCTCTGGGTATGACCCACAGGAAGGCCATGCGCAGGATCGTACTGCCGCAGGCCTTCAAGCGGGCTGTCCCCTCTCTGGGGAACCAGCTGATCATCGCACTGAAGGACAGTTCTCTGGCCAGTGCGATCGCAGTGCCTGAGCTGATGCTCAAGGGCCGGCAGATGGGTTCATCATCCTTCATGTATATGGAGATGTTCATCATCGTAGGTATCTGGTATCTGATGATGACCAGTGTCCTCTCCTATGCTGTGCACAGAGTCGAGACAAGGTTAAAGGTGAGTGATCGTGACTGATGGAACAGATACGCTGCACAGCAGCACAGAACAGAGTAAGAAGAGACAGAAGAAACCTACCTACGGTGAAGTACTGCGGGTAGAGCATATAGGAAAATGGTACGGGGACCTGCACGTACTCAAGGACATCTCACTCACGGTACAGACCGGAGAGGTGGTGGCCATCATCGGAGCGAGCGGCTCCGGGAAAAGCACCCTGCTGCGATGTCTCAATTTCCTTGAGAAGTCGCAGAAGGGAGAGGTCTATCTGCAGGGCAGACGCATCAAGCATCATGAGAAACAGCTGAACAAGCTCAGACAGGAACTCGGGATGGTCTTCCAGCACTTCAACCTCTTTCCCCATATGACGGTCATCCAGAATGTCATGGAAGGGCCGGTACAGGTGAAGGATATGTCCAAAGCGAAGGCGAAGAAACTCGCAGCACGCATCCTCGAGGATGTTGGTCTCTCTGATAAGACCGATGTCTACCCTGCGATGCTCTCAGGCGGGCAGAAGCAGCGAGTGGCGATCGCCCGTGCCCTGGCGATGGACCCCAAAGTGATGCTCTTCGATGAACCTACGAGTGCCCTGGACCCCGAACTGGTCGGAGAGGTGCTGGCAGTCATGGAAAAACTGGCGAAAGCCGGGATGACCATGCTGGTGGTGACCCACGAGATGTGGTTCGCACGGGAGGTTGCCGACCGGGTGATCTTCATGGACGAAGGAGTCATCCTGGAAGAGGGGGACCCCGAGACGATCTTCACCGCTCCCAAAGAGGAACGTACCCTGGAATTCCTCAAGCAGGTACTCCCTCCTCAGTAAGTACAGCTGCTAAGCATCCCCGTCTCCCTCCCAGCTGTATACACACAGAAGAGCCCCCTGATACGAGAACATCATCGTATCAGGGGGCTCTTCTCATGCTCTGCCCATCAGATGCAGCGTGCAGAGTCCTCTGCACGTACGCCTTCTGATACAAAAACATACCATCTGAATAGTGAACAGCTGTCTGCGCAGCCAATGAAGTTCGAAGAATGTCTCCACAGTAACAGAGGTCCGTGTTGCTTTGCAGCTACCACCCTGCGCTGCTATCTCTCATACCGCGTACGTCAATGCGCCCGATGATCGATTGAAGATACTGAGTGATGTGTTGGGTTTGCATATTGCAGCGTGTGATCCATGAGGCCTGCAGCCCTCTGCAGCATCAAGCTGATGACGCAGTTATACAGGCTGATGGAACCGTTTCGTATCAGGGACTCAGGCCCTGTAGATCATCTTTCTACCTTTTGAACAGGCTTACAGAACCTGATCGTATGTTCTCATACGTGGTTCTCCTGCTCTGATCTGTCCAATGACACAGCACTGCGACACCATGCTGTATTCTCATCAGCAGGCGGAGACCATGTCAGATACACAAGAAAGTTGTTGACAACTGAACTGTTCGGGCTTAATATATGAAAAGTTACTGGAAACGTTTTAAGAAAATTTAAGGAAATGACGTGATGAAGATAACATTTGTCGGAGCTGGAAGTACTATCTTTGTGAAAAACATCCTGGGAGACGTCCTGCTGCATGCATCGATGAGCGATTGTGAGATAGCGCTGTATGATATAGACCGGATGAGACTGCAGGATTCCCAGCTTGTGGTGGAGACACTCAACAGGACCATCAACGGTGGAAGGGCAGCAGTGACCAGTTACCTGGGAACGGATCAGCGAAAACAGGCTCTCATGGGGGCGACGTTCGTGGTGAATGCGATCCAGGTAGGGGGGTATGATCCGGCTACGAAGATCGATTTCGAGATACCTGCACGCTATGGACTGCGCCAGAGTATCGGGGACACCCTCGGCATCGGGGGGATCTTCAGGGGACTGCGAACCGCCGTGGTGATGCATGAGATCCTCGATGAGATGGAACACGTGTGCCCCGAGGCGCTCCTGCTTAACTACGCCAACCCCATGGCGATCATTATCGGCTATATGCAGCGGGTCTCCTCGATCAGGACCATAGGTCTGTGTCACTCCGTGCAGGTGTGTGCATCCCATCTGCTTCAGTCTCTCGATATGAGCGCAGACCATCTGCATTGGGAGATCGCAGGGATCAACCACATGGCATGGCTTCTGAAGATCACCGACGGGAAGAAGGACCTCTATCCTGAGATACGGGAGAGAGCTCTGCTGAAGAACGCTCAGGCACTGATCGATCCCTCTCTGGAGCATGACGATATGGTCCGCTTCGAGATGATGAGACGCATCGGTTACTACACCACCGAATCATCTGAACACAACGCCGAGTACACGCCCTACTGGATCAAACGGCAGTATCCCGGACTCATCGATCAGTACCGGATCCCGCTCGATGAGTACCCCAGAAGGTGCGTAGAGCAGATCGCACAGTGGACCCTCCAGCGGGAAAAGCTGATAGGTGATGCATCGATCGAGCATGAGAAGACGATCGAATACGGTGCTGATATCATGAATGCCTTCCTCACCGATACACCTGCGGTCATCCATGGGAATACCCTGAACAGCGGATACATCACCAATCTGCCTGAAGAGGCCGTGGTCGAAGTACCCTGCACCATCGATGCCTCGGGAATACATCCACACCGCGTAGGGGCCCTGCCGATAGCCTGTGCTGCGTTGAACAGTACGAACATACAACCACAACTGCTGACGATCGAAGCAGCATTGACCGGTAAGAAGGAGCATGTGTATCAGGCGGCGATGCTTGATCCGCATACAGCAGCAGAACTGAGCATCGATGATATCGTAGCTCTGTGTGATGATCTGTTGGAAGCACACGCACAGTGGCTTCCTGCATATAGATAGACGATCGTTCACGAAAAAACAGGAGGAATGGACTATGAAGATGATGAAGAAGATGATGATGATCGCAGGGATCCTGCTGATCATCGCTCCCATGGCACTGGTTGCTCAGGGACAGAAGGAGAGTGACGGTGTAGAGCTGACATTCATGATAAACTTCCAACCGACCGAGGCGGTGACTGCGGCACTGGAAGATGCAGTGGAACTCTTCGAAGAAGAGAATCCGATGATCAGCATCGACCTCATTGCCGGCTCAGCCGATTATGAGGCACTGATGAAATCGAAGATGGCTGCCAATGATCTGCCTGACATGTGGTCGACCCATGGGTGGTCAGTCATGCGCTACAGTGAGTATCTGATGCCGCTGGAAGACCAGCCCTGGGCAGATGACCTTCATCCGGCCATTGAGCCGGTCATCACTGACAAGGAAGGCCATATCTATGTGCTTCCCCTTGATGTCGATGTTGCCGGGGTCGCCTACAACAAGGATGTCATGGAGAGAGCCGGAGTGGATGTACGTACTATCAAGACCTGGTCTGACCTCTATGTCGCCATGGAGAAGATCAAAGCCATCGGCGTGACTCCGGTCCATATCGGGGGGAAGGACTTCTGGACAGTCGGTAACTTCTTTGACTGGGCAGCTCCCTCGGTCTATGTGACTGATGAGCGTAACTACAGCGGTGATGACCTGAAAGCGGGTACCTTCGATACTGACAAATGGGAACTGCTCGCTGAACTGTTCAGAGATCTGTATGATCGCGGGTATCTGAACGTTGACAGTCTGACCTCTACCTATGCTGATTCTGCCCGGGCCCTGGCCAATGGAGAGGCAGCACTGGAATTCTACGGGAACTACGTGCTTGCTGAAGCTTGGACCTATAATCCTGATGCGAATCTCGGATTCTTCCCGGTCCCCGCCTACTATGCAGGTGATGAGCCTACCCTGATCTCAGGGGAACGAAGTACCGTTGGCATCTGGAAAGACACAGAGTATCCTCAGGAGGCGAAACTGTTTCTCGAATTCCTTGCTACCCCATCAGTCATGGCCTCGATCGCTACTGCGAATGCCATCCCTGCCGGGCTGACTACCGCAGTGAGTGATACCGGAAGACTCCAGGATGACTATGCCACCTGGGGCAGCAGCGAAGCCTTCCCGTACTTCGATCGCGAGTTCCTTCCGAGCGGCATGTGGGACACCATGTGTTCTACCGGTTCCGGTATCCTCTCCGGGGATATGAGCACCAGTGAAGCAGCAGAGAAGATGCTTGATGATTTCTCAAGGCTCTATCAGTTCTGATCGATCAGGCACAGCCCGCGATATGCAGGCTGTGCTCCTCTGCCGTATGACCGGCGGTCCCTGGCCGCCAGTCATACGGATCGTTCTCGGTACAAAAGGGTGAACCATATGAACTATGATCATGACCGGAGGGCTGTCCTGCCAGAGTATCAGCATGAACACAGATCGCTGATCGCGAAGCTGAGAGGTAGACCTCATATCACCAACATCATGTATCTTCCTGCCCTCTGCTTCTTTCTGGTGTTCGTTGTATATCCTTTCGCAGAAGGGATCCGTATCTCCTTCACCAACTGGAACGGATTCTCTCAGAGCTACCGTTATGTCGGAGGTGATAACTTCATCAGACTCATCTCTGACGGGAATCTGATGCAGGCGCTGCGAAATACCCTGATCTATGGTTTCGGCAGCACGATCTTCCAGCAGATCTTCGGGCTTGCCTACGCACTGCTGCTGAACTCCCATTTCCGGGGAAGGACCCTGGCACGGACGCTGATCTACCTGCCGGTGCTGATCGCCCCGGTGATCATGGGCTATATGTGGTACTTCATGTTCCAGTACAGTCACGGAGCGCTCAATGATCTGACGGCCGCTTTCGGTATGGTTCCCAAGGATTGGCTGGCGACCGGAGACCGGGCAGTGGTAATCATCGTACTGGTCAATACCCTCCAGTTCTGCGGGATCTCTATGGTCATCTATCTTGCCGGACTGCAGACCATCCCCGTCACCTATTATGAGGCTGCACAGATCGACGGGGCGTCGACCCGGTCTCAGTTCCTCAATATTACCATCCCGATGCTCAGGCCTTCGATCATCACCAGCATGACACTCAACCTCATCGGTGGGCTCAAGCTGTTCGATGCGATCAAGGCGCTTACCAACGGGGGGCCGGGCTATGCCAGCCATTCAGTCTCTACCCTGATCGACTATACCTATTTCAGGAACCAGTCCGCCGGGTATTCCGCCGCGATGGGGATCCTGCTGTTCCTGCTGATCATGGCAGTCAGTCTGATCTTTCAGTGGGTCTCGTCCAGAAAGGAGATAGATCTATGATGATCCAGCGAAGATCCTATCCATGGATCAAGAGTGTCGTCGCAGTCCTGATCGGGGTGATCCATTTCATCCCGCTCTACATCACCATCACCGTCGCACTGAAGCCCAAGACCGATATGAGTTCCCGCTGGTTCCTGCCGACCTCAGTCGATATCGGCAACTTCCTCTATGCGATCGAGAAGGCCAAGATCTTCAATGCCATGAAGAACAGTGTGGTGATCACCCTGTTCTCCGTGGTGATCATCATCGCTGTAGGGGCCATGGCAGCATATCCGATCGCACGAAACAGAAGCCGGATCAATACGCTCGTCCAGTTCTTCATCCTTGCGGTGATGATGGTACCCCCGTTGAGCATGCTCGTCCCTCTGGTCACCATCATGGCACGCATCGGAGGCATCAGCACCTACTGGGGGATCATATCGGTACTGGTGACCTTCCAGCTGCCGATCAGTATCTTCCTCTACTCAAACTTCATCCGGACTATCCCCCGTGAGCTCGATGAGGCAGCCCTGATAGATGCCTGCAGCCCCTTCGCGATCTTCTACCGGATCATCCTGCCGCTGCTCAAACCAGTGACTGCCACGGTCATCATCCTCACAGGTGTCAACATCTGGAATGACTTTCAGTTCTCACTGTTCCTGCTGCAGGCACAGCAGAGCAGGGTCGTGACTCTGGCGGTCTCGACCTTCTTTGCCCAATCCTCATCCAATTTCGGAGCTGCAGCAGCTGCAGCGCTCATAGCAGTGCTTCCCATCTCCCTGATGTTCCTCTTCCTGCAGCGATACTTCATACAGGGTATGGTCGACAGTGCAGTCAAGGGGTGATCCTGCAGGGGCACGTGTCCCTGCAGATCCATCCTTGAAGGGATCGATCCATCTATACCGATCGCATGGAATAGGGTATTATGGATCGATAAGTCGAGACAGATTGGAGAACATGTGTGAAACCGAAACTTGAAGATGTGGCAAAGGCCTGCGGAGTCTCTCTTGCCACGGTCTCCCGGGTATTGAACAACCATGCTGTGAAGCCGGAGACCAGAAAGCGAGTCGAACAGGCTATCGAGGAGCTGAACTACCGGCCAAACCTGGCGGCACGAAGTCTGATACAGCATGCGAGCATGACCATCGGTATCGTCGTATCCTCTTTAGTCAATCCGTATCATACGCTGCTGCTTGATGCGATAGAGAAGACCTTGAGGCAGGCAGGCTACCTGAGTATCATCAGCTGCAGTGAGGATGATCCGAGTATCGAAGTCGATATCGTGAACAGCCTCCTTGATTCCCAGGTTGATGGGATCATCGTGGCAGAAGCAACACCGCTGAACAACAATAACGGATTCTTCTCAAATCTCGGCAGACAGCTGCCGCTGGTCCTGATCAACGGGAACCCGAACCATGTCAGCTCATCACTGGTGATGATGGATCAGGAATCGGGTATGCATACCGTCATGGCTCGTCTACTGGAACTCGGTCATGAACGCATAGCCTTTGTGATGGGCAGTGATTCCTACTCCTTCAACGTCAAAGAGCAGGTATATAAGAGGTCTCTTGAAGCTCAGGGTATCGCTGTTCAGGATGAACTGATCGTATTGATCAGCAATCCCAATCACTACAGCGCGATCGATCGATGTGCACAGGGGTTAACGGCACTGCTGAAGGACCCTGATACCAGACCGACAGCGGTCTTTGCCTCGAATGAGTTCCTTGGGATAGGAGCGGTCAAAGCCATCGAAGCAGCCGGTCTTCGCATGCCCGAAGACGTATCGGTCGTCGCTCAGGACAATACCTATCTTTCCCAGACGCTCTATCCTGATCTCTCCACGATCGACATGAATATGGCACTTCTGGGTCGCTCTGCCATCGATATGCTCAAGCAGCAGATCGATACCAAGGATCATACCCCTAGAAAACTGGTATTCTTTCCCACGTTCATCGAACGGGGTTCGGTGGGTAAGCACAGCTGATAGCATTCAGGTGAGGGTCTCTGATCAGAAAGGATTCAGATCTTCTTCGAATCCAACGCCTGGCGTGTCTTCTTCATATTCTCCAGAGCCTCTTCGTACCGTTTGAAGACTGCTCCGATAAAGAGGGAGTCGATGATGGCAAGCTCTGCGATCCTTGATGAGAGGGCTTCTGTCTTGAAGGCCGTCTCAGGAGAGGAGGTGAACAGCGGTACATCACTGAAGCTCAGCAGAGGACTTCTGCTGTAGTTCGTGATAGTGATCACCTTTGCCCCGGCTTCTTTGGCGATAGAGACCACCTCCAGGATCGCACTTGATGCACCGGAGTGAGAGATCGCTACCACCACGTCTCTCGGAGAGAGGATGGAAGCTGACATGGCCTGAATATTGGAATCGGGGAACGACAGCGGGAGATACCCGATACGAATGAACTTGTGCTGGGCGTCCTGAGCTATGATATTCGAACCACCGACCCCGTAGAACAGCAGATGTTCTGCATTGATGATAAGATCGATGGCCTTCTCCACATTGTTCTTCTTCAGCACCGTCAGTGTATCGGTAAGCGCCTGTGCATTGGAATGGAAGACCTTCTCGATGATCGTAGGGATGGTATCATCGGGCGAGAGCTCTTCGTAGATCTGCATGGAGGGCTCTATGACATCTTGGGCGATGCTGATCTTCATTGCCTGAAAACCCTTGTACCCGAGTTTCTGTGATACCCGTACGATAGCGGCCTCACTGGCTTTACAGCGTTCGGCTAGCTCGCTGATCGACATATGGATCACATCCCGGCTGTTCTCCTGGATATAGGTGCAGATGACTTTCTCTTTCTTGCTCAGATTGTTCTGCTCTCGTACCAGTCTGATCGAAAAACTGATCTTGTTCGCTGTTATACTGTCGTTCATGAAAAACCCCGCTGTGTTTCTGCAAGTAAATTCAAATACAATACATACAAAAAGAAAGTATATTGCACTTAAGCAGTGCCGTATCACTGTATGAAAGTATACAGGAGCATTGCACCGAATGCAAGTCCTTCTCTGTAGCTGCATTGCTGAATAGGGTGGTAATAATCCATACTATGCGATATACCAGCCCATGCTCAGCTGCACTGTATCTGCTGCTCTCCACCGGAAGTAAACAGAGGTCTTCGGTCTCTCTCATCTTTCGATCCTTCCTGTTTCTGTATTCAAAAATGAAAGAAACTTACAAAATAAAAATAAAAACCTTGAAGAAAATTCAAACCCGGGTTATGATACCACTATGAAGACAGGAGAACGACGTCCTGTCTGAGAACAAATCATATGCGTAAAAAAGGAGACTACGAAAATGAGAAAAGCTATTACGGTGATGTTCGTGTTGATGCTGGTATTCGGCGGAGTGCAGAATGTGTTCGCCCAGGGACAGAAATCAACCACAGATGCTCAGGAAGTCACAACCATACAACTGTCGATCCCGGATCCGGCACAGTCATCGGTAGGGAAGATGGCAGCATATTTCGCCCAGCGGGTTGCCGAAGAGAGTGATGATACAGTCAAAGTCGAAGTCTATGCCGATGGTATCCTCTTCGGAGGAGATCAGAACTCTGCGATCAACATGCTGCAGGACGGAGGCCTTGATGCTCTGGTCCTCTCCACCTCGGTCTATGCATCATTCATCCCCCAGATGAATGCTGTGAGCCTGCCCTATCTGTTCGCAAACTATGACCAGTTCACCTCGTACCTCGATGGGGCACCGGGACAGGAACTGCTCGCTTCTCTGGACAAACTCAATATCAAAGGACTGGCTCTCTCTCTGAGGACCTACCGCAGCATAACCAATTCCAAACGACCCATCACTGAGCCTGCCGACCTCAAAGGTATCAAGATCCGTGTACCGAATAACAGACTCTGGGTCGATTTCTTCGGCGGACTGGGAGCTGATCCCACACCGATGAACTTCGGAGAAGTCTATACCGCATTGCAGCTCAAGACGATCGATGCTCAGGAGAATCCGGTCGAGGTGCCTCTTGCGAACAAGTTCTACGAAGTACAGAACTACCTCTCACTGACCAACCACATCGCAGACTCCTTTGCTCTGGCAATGAACAAAGATGTCTGGAACTCCCTTGATGCTCAGACACAGGCACTGCTGCAGCGAGTGGCAAGCGAAGCAGCTGACTACAAGAACACCAGCGACATCGCACAGGAAGAGAAGATCGTGCAGGAACTTGAGGAACTCGGGATGGAAGTCAACCATCTTACCGATGCTCAGGTGAAGATGTTCCAGGAAGAGGCATTGAAGCTCTACCCGGGATTCGAGCCGATGATCGGTGCGGAGTTCGTGCAGAAGTCTCTCGATTTTCTTAACAGATAACGTTCTGATCAGATCAGAATGAGTCATTACAGGACTTTCCTGCCATCCTGGAGAACAGATGGCAGGAAAGACACCTTAACGAGGGAGATAGCATGAAGTTTCGGGATGTGCTTTGGAAGATAATCGATGGGATCCTGTTTGCTGAAGTCCTGGGGATGCTGATCGTGGTCAGCATCCAGATCATAGGACGGCTGGTAGGGAATTCGGTCGCCTGGTCTGAGGAGATGACAAGGAACCTGTTCGTGTGGACGATCAATTTCGGCATGGTCGTCGGTTTCAGGAGGGCAGAACATGCCAGAGTGACCTTCGTCTATGATCTGTTCCCCAAGACACCGTTGATGAAGAACATCCAGCTGGGGATCTATATGATCAGCTGCCTCCTCTTCTTCAGCGTCGCAGCATACTGGAATGCAGGGATGACGATCAGGCAGATAGGCAGCGGAGAGATGTCCCCGGCCCTGGGGATCCCCATGTTCTTCGTCACCCTGCCGCTGAGTCTCTGCTCGGTCCTGGCGATCATTGCGATCATACAGAGTGTGCTCCTCGATCCAGAGACACGGGAGAGCCTCACGTGTGATGAACCTGTTGAGTTACAGAAGGAGCGTACCGTATGAGCCTCACGTTATTGGGCCTCTTCTTTCTGATGAGTTTTCTGGGTATCCCCCTTGCGATATCTCTGGGGCTGTCCGTCATCACGACGGTCATCGCTTTCGATCTGCCGGTGACGATCGTGACACGACTGATGTATACCTCCATGAACAGTTTCCTGCTTGTAGCCGTACCGCTGTTCATCCTGGCAGGTTCGGTCATGGAGAAGGGCGGGGTCGCTGACCGCATCTTCAATGCGGCGAATTCCTACGTCGGACGATGGCGGGGCGGTCTCGGACACGTGAACATCATAGCGAGTTTCATCTTCGGCGGGATCTCAGGGTCCTCCGTCGCAGATGTCGGGAGTCTCGGTCCTCTGGAGATAAAGGCGATGACCGAAGAGGGCTACAGCAGACCCTATTCTGCCTCACTGACGATGGTCACCTCCACCTTATCCTCGATCGTGCCTCCGAGCATCCTGATGATCGTGGCATCTGTCGCTGCTGGTCAGTCTGTCGGAGCCTGTCTTGCAGGCGGGATCGGTCCCGCGCTGGTACTGGCTTCCATGTTCATGCTGATCAACTACATCATCGCACGCAAGAACCATTACGGCATCATCACCAGAAGGAGTTTTGGGGAGATCGTGAAGATCTTCATCGATGCAGTCCCTGCGCTGTTCTCGCCCCTGATCATTCTCGGCGGGATCTTCTCGGGGTTCGTCACTCCGACAGAGGCTGCAGGACTTGCCGTGTTCTATACCATCTTCATATCTGCGGTGTTCTATCGATCCATGCCCTGGAAACAGCTGCCGAGAATGATCATCAATGCCGGTGTCACAGCAGGGACGATCCTGCTGGTGGCCATGACCGCAGCGGTCGCTACCTACATCTTCGCGGTGGATCAGCTGCCGGCGAAGGTGAGTATGGTCCTGCTGGGGATCTCACAGAGTCCTCAGATCGTCATGCTGCTCATGGCCGTGATCTTCGTCATCATCGGCATGTTCCTGGATATCACAGCAGCGATCCTGCTGATCACCCCGGTCCTTATGCCGACGGCCCTCCAGGTGGGTGTTGATCCGATTCATTTCGTCGTGTTCATGGTCATGTCGCTGTCCATCGGATTGAGTACCCCTCCGGTCGGCGTCTGTCTGTTCGCGACATCGCTGGTCTCGAAATTGAAGATCGAGACGATAGTACGGGCCTCGTGGCCATTCTACGCTGTCATAGCAGTGTTCCTGGTCCTGTTTGCCCTGACCCCCGGAATCTCACTGTTCTTTGTGGATCTGCTTCAGTAGAGAGATCAGTGAACGTATACAGGAAATGCATCTGTACCGCATATAGTGGGGTGCAGAGACAAATAATTCATTATATCATAGGAGAAGAACGATGAGTGTTGGAAAAGAGATACGGATGTCAAGGTTGTTCAATCAGAAGTCACATAGACTGCTGGCTATCACGATGGATCATCCCATCACCAGAGGCGTGCTGCCCGGCCTTGATAATATCAGGAAGGCCATGGAACTGGTGGTCGCCGGGAGACCGGATGCGGTCACGATCCAGAAAGGGATCGCCAGGAGTGTGTTCCCTCCCTATGCCGGGAAGGTCGCGATGATCATGAAGTCAACATCGTACTCACTGGCTTATCACCCGTATTACGATGCACCGGTCGCTGATGTGGAAGAAGCGGTGATCCTGGGTGCAGATGCCATCTCTGTCGGTATGATCGTCGGGGGACCTGAGCAGGCTCAGCAGCTGACTCACCTGGGAATGATCAGTAAAGAGGCAGAGAAGATGGGTATGCCATTGGTTGCCCACATCTATCCGAAGGGTTCGATGGTAGATGATCCGACCAATGCTGATGCACTGGCATATGCTGTCAGGGCAGGAGCAGAACTTGGTGTGGATGTGATCAAGACCATCTGGAGCGGTTCAGCTGAGACATTCCAGAAAGTGATCGATTCCTGTCCTGCCCGTGTATGTCTTGCCGGCGGTGCTGCAGGGAATGATCTGATCGATTATATGAAGATGACCCGGGAAGCCCTCGATATCGGACTCGCCGGTGTGACCTACGGCAGAAGTGTCTGGCAGGATCAGTATCCTACAGCTGTGATCGAAGCGTTGAAGGCTATGATCCATGATGATGTCTCTGTCGATGAGGCAATGGCTGTATACAAGAACAACTGCAAATAAGGAGTCCTTCGATGAAAGCAGGGGTATTTACGAAGATCGATACCATAGAGTACCGAGAGATCGAGAAGCCGGTCATCACCGATTCAGACATGCTCATACGGGTCAGGGCTGCAGCTATCTGCGGCACTGACTCCAGGATCCTGCATGGTAACAAGACCAAGGGTGTACGCATCCCCTCGGTGATCGGACACGAGTTCTCAGGAGAAGTCGTGGAGCTCGGTTCTGAGGTGAAGGATTTCAGTATCGGGGATCGTGTATGCGTTGATCCGGTACTCCCGTGCGGTAACTGCCAGTACTGTCTGAACGGGATGGAGAATGTCTGTCTCAACAGGGAAGCGATCGGGTACGAGCACGATGGCTGTTTTGCCGAATATGTACGGGTACCCGGGGCGTTCATCAGGAGCCGGAATGTCCAGCGTCTGCCAGAATCGGTCTCCTGGGTCTCAGGAGCACTGGCAGAGCCGCTCGGTTGTGTCATCAACGGCCAGAACAAACTGCATATCAGCCCGGGTGAGACCGTGGTCATCATAGGGGCCGGGCCTATCGGACTCATGCACTGCATGCTGGCCAAGGCCTCAGGAGCCAGTCGGGTCATCGTCAGTGAACCGACAGCACTGAGAAGGAACGCTGCACGTGCCTATGGAGCAGATGTGCTGGTCGACCCGATCGCTGAATCACTTGAGAAGACCGTGCTCGAACTCACCGACGGCGTCGGAGCCGATGTGATCATTCTGGCGATCGGGAATCCACGGATCGTGAACGAAGCCCTGCGTATTGGGGCAAAAGGCGCCAGAGTGAGCTTCTTTGCAGGGTTCTCCAAGGATGATATGCCGCAGGTGGATGTGAACCTGATCCACTATAACGAGCTGGTCATCGTAGGATCCGCCTCCTTGAAGCGGAAGGACCTCAAGACCGCTCTGAACCTCATAGGCACCGCTTCGGTGAATGTCGAACAGATGGCTACCCATCAGTTCCCCCTGGAACAGATAGCCAGGGCATTCGAAGTCGCAGAGAAGGGTGATGCGATCAAGGTGGTACTGATCCCATGAGCGTAGAGGCACTCCTGGGTATCGATGCAGGGACCAGCAGTGTGAAAGTCTGTGCCTACTCGCTCGATGGGACCCTGCTGCGGAGACAGAGCAGCAAGGTCTCCCTGATGAGCGGGAAACCTGGCCATGCGGAGCTGGATGTTGATGCGTACTGGGAACAGACTCGTACACTCATACGCTCGATCACCGCTGGTGAGCAGATCACTATTCTTGGAGTCGGGTTCTCTACCACCTGTCCTACGACGATCTGCCTGGATGAACAGCTCAGGGCTGTTCGTCCAGGTATCACCTATCTTGATAACAGGTCCCAGAGCTATGTAGACAAGTATGTGAGCCAGTTCGCTGATGAGGAGTCCTATGTCAGGAGAGTCGGTAACCGTGCCTCGGTATCGACCTGCAGCATCGCCACAGCCATGTGGATACAGGACCATGAACCTCAGAACTGGAAGAAGACTGCTTCTGTCGGTATGCTCAATAGCTTTCTTGCGGCCAGACTGACTGGTCGTGCGGCGATCGATAGGACCCAGGCCTCCTATTCAGGGGTGTTCGTGCTGCAGGAGCAGAAGACCTGGGACCCCGAACTGCTCAAGCGTGCCGGCATCGAACAGGAGAAGATGCTCCCGGTGGTAGAACCCTCCCATGCCATAGGGGAGGTGAGCTCAGCTGCAGCGGAAGAGACCGGTCTGAGAGCCGGTACGGCAGTCGCCATCGGCTCAGCCGATACTGCAGTTGCAGCCTTTGCGATCGGCTTCAAGCGACCGAACACGGCGTTCGAATCAGTGGGGACCTCAGGGGTCCTCTCCTTCGTCCTTGATCGACCGGTCTTTGATCCGGTCTTCATGAACCGATGCCATATCATACCGGATCTGTGGCTCGCCCATGGGGCTATGTCCATGATGGGAGGTGCTCTGGACTGGATCACGAAGCAGATCTGGGATGACTGCGGCAGCCCTCAGGAACTCGATGTGCTGGCTGGAGCTGGAGAACCCGGAGCTCACGGAGTGGTATTCCTGCCGTATCTCTCGGGTGAACGGTCTCCCATCTGGGACCCGGATGCGGTAGGTCTCTGGTATGGGATGACCCTGAAGACCACGAAGCTCGATATGATCGAAGCTGTCTATGAGTCGGGAGCCTATGCACTGAAGCAGATCAAGGACCATGCCCGGGCGATGACCGGTGTCGAGATCAGCTCGATCACAGCGGTGGGCAATGGCACGAACAGCAGACACTGGAATCAGCTGAAAGCTGATATCCTCTCATCCCAATATA
>JAIPFY010000066.1 GCA_021736385.1 Spirochaetia bacterium
CCCTCTCCCTGGCTATATACAAGAGGCTATGTGATAATCATAGCGGCAATTTACGATGATCACCATGAATCGTGATCATGTGAGTCCTGTTGGGAGCAATTCCCCCTGTATTGGGGGCTGTACTCCGACAGACTCCTAGGGAAAGGTATTTTTGCAGAACTGAAAGACCTGAAGGTTTTTTCATCTGTAAGAGTCGAGTTTGACACAATTTCCTGGGCGAATGGCGCTGACCTTGATCCTGAAATTCTTTACGAAGACAGTCTTCCACTGAATCAACTCTAGTCCCCGGCCTTTTTTTCTAACCACAGGCATGAAAAGGTAATCATACCCAGCTATTTTACTCGTTCTACCAGTATTTTTGCATACAACTTACATTATTTCACTGCTCATACGATAATGTGGTTATAAAATATATAATATAACCACACGAGGCTGGTGGTAATGGGAAGTGTAGTGATGTTTATCTTCTATGAAGAAAAATCCAGTGGTACCTACGCTAAGATAATTGTTGCAAAACGGATCAATGGCAAGAAAATCAACCAGACCACAAATCTTGGAAGAGTCCTGGATAAACAGAGAGGAATCTTCGAAAATCGTGAAAAGGCTGTGTTTACCTTTACCATGGTATGGCAAAGTCCCAAGTGATTTTGTTCCTAATGGTACACGACGGAACCGTAGGAGGGAACAGCTGATCCTTGATTCTGGTGATTCCTTCTTTGTGAGACAGTTTTTGATCTCATCAGGGCTCCTGGAAACTGTCGATGCTATCAGTTATGGTAACCCTGATACCCTCTATGCGATGCTCAGCTATTATATCATCTGTTCGCTGGCAAACTGCCACGCTAAGGACTGGTATGAAGGCAACTTTGCAAGGATCCTCTATCCTCATGCAGATCTTTCCAGTCAGCGAATCAGCGATTTCCTGGCAGCAATTGGTCAGGAACATGCGTTCAGAGCCTTCTTTGCAGAATATTTGAAATTTCTTACCAATGATGATCATATCCTCCTTGCTGATGATGCCGGTATTCTGATTGATAGTACGGGACTACCAAACAGTATCCATTTCCCCCTGAACGCCTTAAGTACCCATAATGAAGAATTATCACATGAAGTTCGCCTGGTATATGTTGTACATCAAAAGACCGGGATGCCCATTTATTTCCGGTACTGTCCAGGAAATGGTATTGACACCTCTACGCTTATACGAACGATTGCTGAACTCAAGCAGCAGGGGGTGAATACCAAGTTCGCTATCCTTGATGCTGGATATGATACTGATGAGAACATACGAAGCCTGTATGAACATTCCATCTCATACATAACCAGATTACAAGCAAATCGAACCATCTATAAGGACCTTGTCGCTGAACACTTGTCTTCTTTAGAACAAAAAGAACATTTCGTAAGCTATAACACACGATACGCCTATATAAAATGCGTCGAATGCTCTCTGGTAGAAGGCAAAAGAGCTTATGCCTATATCGGACTGGATGTTAACCGGAAAGCACTTGATAGTCACAAACTATTCAATCAAGTACAGGCAAGGGATCTTTCCGATGCACAGATGTATGATGCGATACAGTCGCAAGCTGTCTTTATCCTTGTATCATCACGTAAGATTGCAAATAATAAGATTCTTCCTCTGTACTACTCTCGACAACAGATAGAGCAGATATTTGACATAGGAAAAAATTATGGGGAGATGCTTCCTGTGCGGGTTCAGAACGAAGAGACTTTTAGAGGACACTTACTTATGACATTCATAACCACAGTGTTTTATAAGATGGTACAAGATACGCTTAAAGAGGAACCTCTTACCCCAGTATCCATGTTCCTTAATCTTCGTAATCATAAGTGCAAGGTATATGACAGTGTTGTCATTCCTCAAGAGGCCTTCAAAAAAGCCAACGATTCATATAAAGCTTTCAAGATAACTTGTCCAGTCGAAATCGACCGATAAGCTGTGGTTCGAAAAACATCCCGGGAACTAGAGCTAACTCACTGATACACTCACTGATACACTCAATCTGATACTCTATCTTACTCAATCTATCTTCGCTGTCTGTGGGTCCTCCTGGAGATGGCGGATCGATACGATACTCTTCTTGATCAGCTGCTCTGTTCATGCTCCCGTGCCGGTGACATATGCAGAGTCTTTGAGAGAAATGGCCCTGCGATCGCTGGAGAAGGGCCTTCGTATCACCCTGTGCATTCGTGCCAAATTGGATGCCGGCTAATCATGCCAACAAAGAATTACTACCATTAGGTAGAAAGCGAACATCGATTATACAATGAGACAAGAAAAACGGAGGTGTTTATGACTAAAATTGAAGGCAATACTCAGTCAAGTAAAGCCGGCATCCAGCGGTTCGGAAGATTCTTAAGCGGCATGGTGATGCCGAACATCGGGGCATTCATCGCCTGGGGGCTCATCACTGCATTGTTCATCCCGACCGGCTGGCTGCCGAACGAGAATCTATCGAGCATGGTAGGACCTATGATCACCTATCTGCTGCCGCTGCTGATCGGGTATACCGGTGGTAAGATGGTTTGGGGCGTGCGAGGTGGAGTCGTCGGTGCGATCGCCACCATGGGTGTGATCGTCGGTATCGATATCCCGATGTTCATCGGCGCAATGATCATGGGACCCTTCGGTGGATGGGTCATCAAGAAATCAGACAAGCTGGTCGAAGGAAAAGTACCGGTAGGCTTCGAGATGCTGGTAGACAACTTCTCAGCAGGTATCCTCGGTATGGTCGTGGCTCTGCTGGGATTCTGGATCGTACAGCCGGTGATCAACGTCGTGGTCGTCTTCCTGCAGACCGGTGTCAATGCGATCATCAGTGCGAAACTGCTTCCCCTGGTCTCGATCTTCATCGAACCGGGTAAGGTCCTGTTCCTCAACAATGCGATCAACCACGGGATCCTCTCACCACTGGGAATCCAGCAGGTACAGGAATCGGGTAAATCGATCCTCTTCCTCCTTGAGACCAATCCCGGACCGGGCCTTGGTATCCTGCTGGCATACTGGATGTTCTCAAAGGGTAATGTGAAAGCATCAGCACCCGGTGCGATCATCATCCATTTCTTCGGCGGGATCCATGAGATCTATTTCCCTTACATCCTCATGAGACCGGTACTGATCCTTGCAGCCATCGCAGGTGGTGCATCAGGGATCCTTACCTTCATGCTCACCGGAGCTGGAGAAGTCGCTACCCCCTCACCTGGGAGTATCTTCGCCCTGATGGCAGTAGCACCCAAGGGAGGCCTGCTTCCCGTACTCGCCGGTATCCTGGTAGCGACCGTCGTCTCCTTCTTCGTCGCGGCACCGTTCGTGAAGAAGTTCGCTGCAGAAGATTCATCAGCAGATAAGCTCGATGAAGCGAAACAGACGATGAAGACCATGAAATCATCAGCGAAGATCTCAAAGATCGTCTTTGCCTGTGATGCAGGGATGGGTTCGAGTGCCATGGGAGCGAACAAGCTGACCAAGCTGCTCAAAGCCGCGAACATGGATATCAAAGTAGAACACTGCTCGGTAGATGACATACCCTCATCAGCACAGGTGGTCATCTGTCACCGCGACCTCATGGAACGGGTGAAACGTTCAGGTACCAAAGCTCATTGTGTGAGTGTGACGAACCTGGTGAACGCACCTGAGTACAAAGATGTCGTCGAACTGGTAGTGGCAAGTAACAGCAAGTAATACGAGCTGACAGGGATCACGCAGCACTTCTGCTGCGTGATCAGCATCACAGAGGAGAGGGGAACGTGTCTATCCCCTCATGAGAAGGAGTTCCTGTGGGATTTTTAGAATATATCATGGACGAGAAGACGGTGATCTGCAATCTGGAAGCAGACAGCTGGGAAGATGCCATCCTCAAGGGAGGGCAGATCCTCGTTGACAAGAAGACGGCAGTACCTGGATACCTCACGACGATCATAGACAAGTGCCGTACCAACGGCCCCTATATCGTCATCGCTCCCGGCATCGCCATGCCCCATGCGCGACCTGAAGAGGGTGCACTGGCATTGGGATATGCACTGGTGACCCTGAAGGATCCCGTGGTCTTCGGTGACCCTGATAATGATCCCATCGAACTGCTGATCTTCCTGGTAGCCCCGAGTGTCAAAGAGCACAATGAAGAAGCCGTCTGTCAGATCGCAGATCTGTGCGACGATGAAGAGGCAGTGGCTGCCATCATGCATGCGACAGATGCCGATGCGATCTACACCATCCTGCAGCAGCAGATACAGGAGGCCAAGTGATGAAGACCCATGCGGTACGCCTCTACGGAAAGATGGACCTCAGACTGGAGACGTTCGAACTGCCGGAGATCACCGATGACGAGATCCTGGTACGAGTGGTGGCAGACAGTCTCTGCATGAGCACCTACAAAGCAGCTGTTCTGGGTGCAGAGCACAAGAGAGTACCCGATGATGTGGCCGAGAACCCGATCATGGTGGGACATGAGATGGCAGGAGAGATCGTGCGGGTCGGAGCCCGCTGGGCCGACAGCTACACCGAAGGTGAGAGCTTCTCTCTACAGCCTGCGATCAACTACAAGGGATCGATGGATTCACCGGGCTACTCCTACCGCTACTGCGGGGGAGATGCGACCTATATGATCATCCCGCCGGAAGTCATGATCATGGACTGCCTGCTCAGCTATACTGGAGAGGGCTTCTTCAAGGCTGCACTGGCAGAACCCTACTCATGCGTCATAGGTGCCTGCAGATCCCTCTACCGCACCGATCGAATCAAACATAACCACTATCTCGGGATCAAAGAGGGCGGCCGGATGGCTATCATCGGTGGATGCGGCCCCATGGGGCTGGCAGCGCTCGATTATGCGATCTCAGGTGAGTTCAGACCACGACAGCTCATCGTCACCGACCTCGATAACGAACGACTGAGAAGAGCCGGAGAGCTCTTCGGCAGTACGGCAGAAGAACGTGGGATCTCTCTGATGTTCATCAACACCGGTGAACTCGATGACCCCTACCAATCATTGATGAAACTCACCGAGCAGGAAGGATTCTCCGACATGCTCGTCATGATACCCTCAGCTGGAGTCCTTGAGTTCTCACAGAGCCTTCTGGGCTTCAACGGGTGCCTGAACTTCTTCGCAGGACCTACCGATACCGCATTCTCTGCGAAGATCAACTACTACGACGTACATTACTTCGAGAAACACATCATCGGGACGACCGGTGGGAACGTGGATGATATGAGAGAGGCCCTCTCGCTCATGGCCGATGACCTGGTACGTCCCGAGGCCCTGATCTCCCACATCGGCGGTCTTGATGCCGTAGCTGAGACCACCCTGAAGTTGCCCTCCATGCCCGGCGGGAAGAAGCTGATCTATACCGGATTGAAGCTCCCTCTGGTATCACTGGAAGAGATCCTGCACCACCGGGATCAGTCGGAACTCTACGCCGGTCTTGCCCCGCTGCTGGAAGCGAACCAGGGACTGTGGAGCGTGGAAGCAGAGCGATACCTGCTTGCCCATGGAGAGAAACTCTCATGAGTGGTGCAGCGGGTATCCTGGCGGTGGGACTGAGTCCTGCCCTGCAGCGATCACTGCTGTTCGACCGCTTTGAGATGGGAGACGTGAACAGGTCATCAGGGTACTACCTTGATGCAGCCGGCAAGTGTGTCAATGTTGCCAGAGTGCTCACTCAGGCCGGCTGCAGCAGCACCTGTCTCACGATCGCCGGCAGGGAGAACCGCAGGGAGTTCGAACGGCTGTGCAGACGCGATGGCATGCGCATCATCACCGCCGAGGTCAGCGGCCGGGTGCGTACCTGCACCACCGTGATAGACCGGAGCTCAGGACTCTGCACTGAGCTGGTGGTGAACGAACCGGAACGGGTCACCCCGGAAGAAGAGCAGGTGTTCACGAGAGAGTTCCTCAGGGAGCTCGAGAAGAGGCCGGCTGTACTGGTCATCTCAGGAAGCCGGCTGCCGGGGTTCTCAGAACAGATCATCCCGTTCATGGTGGAACAGGCCAAGGGGCAGGGGATGACGGTGATCGCCGATTACCGAGGAAAAGATCTGCTGGACTCCTTCCTGGCACAGCAGATCAGACCTGACTATGTTAAGATAAACTATCAGGAATTCCTGGAGACCTTTGATTCCTTCGATGATATGGATCAGGCCATCGATGAACTGAGCAGGACCTACGGGTGTGCGTTCATCCTCTCGAGGGGCAAGGATCCCACTCTGGTGGTAGAACACGGGCTCAGGCAGGAGATCCCCAGTGAACGACGTACAGCGGTCAATCCCATAGGCTGCGGTGATTCCATGACAGCGGGAGTGGCCCATGGGCTGCTTGATGGGGCTTCCCTGCAGGAGGCGGTAGCCCTCGGGATAGCATATGCGGCGAAGAACGTGATGAGTGTCCACCCCGGGTGGATCCTTGCAGATCGATCATGAGAAAAAGGAGATTACAGTCATGGTAAAAGATACACTGGTCATACAGAACCCGACAGGACTTCATACCCGACCGGCTAAACGGGTAGTGGCAGAGGCAAAGCGATTCGTCTGTGACATCACCATACGTCGTGATGAGAAGGAGGCGAATCTGAAGAGCCTTCTGAAGCTGATGAAGCTCGGACTCTCTCAGCACCAGAGCATAGAGCTGCTGTGTGACGGCCCTGATGAACAGGAAGCACTCGCACATCTGAAATCATACATACAGCATCTGGAGGATTAAGCCATGCAGGGAGAACCCATCTCATCAGGAATATCACAGGGGACAGCGTATCTGATCAGGCAGGAGGTCGTGACCTATGCATGCCCGATCCAGCCGGAGGAGATCCCCGGTGAGTACGAACGATTGGAAGCGGGGGTGGTACGGGCCGCCCGGAATCTGGAACTGCTGATCGAGAAGGTCCGCAGGGAGATGGGGGACGATAAAGCCGAGATCTTCGAAGGTCATCTGGAGATCGTCACATCAGAGGATGTGGACGAAGAGGTCAAAGCGATCATCTCAGAGAAGCGGGTCTGTGCAGAAGAGGCAGTACGCCTCTTCTCAGAGGCCAATGCCCTGGAGATGGAAGAGCTCGATGATCCCTATTTCAAAGAACGGGGACAGGACTTCCGTGACATCGGCACCCAGCTGATCAGGAGCATCGGCGGAGATGATGCGGTACAGCAGGAACTCCCTGCACCGGCGATCATCGTGAGCGAGGAGCTGACACCTTCCCAGACGGCAGCGCTCGATCTTACGAAGATCCAGGGGATGATCATCAGCAAGGGCGGGGTGAACTCTCACGCAGCGATCATAGCCCGCTCTCAGGAGATCCCTGCGATCATCCTCAGAGACCCCAGTCCGCTGAGTATCATCCGTGACGGAGACCTGCTGGTGATCGACGGGTTCTCCGGAGAGATCTGGATCAATCCTGAAGAGGCTGTGATCACCAGACTCGAGAAGAAGAAGAGAAAAGTCAGACGGGAGCGAGAAGAACTGCTGAAGATCCTGGAAGAGGAGTCGGTGACCACTGACGGGAAGCATGTGGGTCTCTACAGCAATGTGGGTGGACTCCATGATATAGAGGCTGCCCTCCGCTACAAGTCGGACGGTATCGGACTCTTTCGGACCGAGTTCCTCTTCATGGAGACCATGAGTACCCCATCCCTTGCCCGTCAGGTAGAGGCCTATACGCAGGCGATCACCGCGATGGACGGCAAGCAGGTCATCATCAGGCTGCTCGATACCGGAGCTGACAAGCCCCTCCCGTACTGGACTCTGGCTCAGGAAGACAACCCCTTCCTCGGCGTGAGAGGGATCAGACTGCTCTTCGAGAAGGAGAGCGTCCTGCGTACGCAGATCCAGGCCCTGCTGCTTGCGAGCAGATCAGGCCCGGTGGGACTGATGATCCCCATGGTAGCCTCGCTGCTGCCGATCACCCGGGTCAGAGCCCTCATCGAAGAGGAGAAGACCGCACTTGACTGGGATGGTCCAGATCAGCTGACCCTGGGGGTGATGATCGAGACACCGGCGGCGGTACAGCTGATCGAGGAGATCCTCGCGATCGTGGACTTCGTGAGTATCGGTACCAATGACCTGACCCAGTACACCCTGGCAGCAGACCGCGGCAACCCCTCGGTCCATGCCTACTATGATGAGTTCCATCCGGCAGTCCTGCGGTCGATCGCCCATGTGATCAGGAAAGCCTGCAAGATGGGTAAGATGAACGGGATCTGCGGGGAACTTGCCGGGAACCCGCTGGCGCTTCCATACTTCGTGGGCCTCGGGGTCCAGGAACTCAGCGCCACCCCGGTGAGACTGCCTGATCTGAAGTATCTGGTACGGAACATCGACAGCAGGGAGGCTGCCGTCCTGGTCGAGGAGATCCTCAGACTCCCGACCTCAGAAGGGATACGCTCACGGCTCGGTGCCTTCCTGACAGAGAGGAACCTGATGAAATGAAAGATAGACAGAAGCGGATGCTGCGCCTGCTGCTCACGAGCGGGACCATCCTCAGGATCGATGATATCGCAGAGGCCTTCTCCATCGGGAAACGCACGGTCTCACGTGATCTTGATACGCTGGAGAACTGGCTCGCGCTGCGGGGTGCTCTGCTTGAGCGCAAACCGAACCAGGGGATCCGGGTCATCACCTTCAGCAAGGATGCGAAGGATCTGCTGTCTATCATCAATACCCCTGAAGCCTATCTTGAGACCCTGCCGCCCCAGGTGCGGCAGAAGCTCATCCTGCTCTATCTGATCTTTCATAACCGAGAGATCAAGATCTCGGAACTGGCGCAGACCTTCTTCATCAGTGATACCTCTGTCTGGAACGATCTCAATCAGATCGAGCTGGAACAGCTCGAAGAGGGCATGACCCTCGATCGGATGAAGGGGGTGGGGCTCCGTCTTACCGGTACTGAACACCGGCTCCGCCTTGCCTTTCTGCGGGTCCTCACCGAGCTCTTCTCCTCCCACACCATCATCCCCTATCTCTATGACATGAAGGGGGCTGCAGGGAACACCCTGGAGGTCAACCAGTTCTCGCTGCTGCTCAAACGGATCAGATTCCCCAATACCAGCGCTCCTGTCATGCGACAGGTAGCGACGATCTCACAGCAGCTCGGGTACCAGTTCACCATGGCAGGGGAGGCTCTGCTCTACTTCTATCTGCAGATCTCGATCCACCGTATCAAATCAGGGTCCCTGATCACTGCCGATGGCTTCCCGCCCTGTCTGAGCCAGTACTATGAGGTGAGCAAGGTGCAGATGCATCAGATGACCGACCGTATCTTCAGCGGCAGGCTGCCTGAACAGGAGATCTCGTTCCTCGGGCTCATCCTGCAGGTGCTCGAGATCGGTGACATCTCCCATGCGGAGATCGAGCAGTATCTGCCGGTGATCGGTCCGGGTGTCTCAGGCTTCCTCGATGCGCTCATCGACGCCTATGGGAAGCTCGACAACGAACTCTACTATCTGGATCGGCCGCTGCGGGAATTCCTCGGTCTTGCCGTCTCCTCTCTGGTGACCCGCATGCGATGCGGTATCCCCAGCTGGCACGGATCGTGGGGGACTCCGCTCCCGAGCAGCTGGAACACCGCACAGAAGGAGCAGGTGCTGTCGGGACTGCTTCAGGAGCACTTCTCGATCACGGCTGCTCACAGAGATACCGAGTATCTGCTCATGCACTTTCAGGCGCTCATCCAGGACCGCACGACCTTGCCGAAGCATAAGGTGAGGGCGCTGGTCTGCTGCTTCGAGGGTATCGGGCTTGCGACCTATCTGCAGAACATCCTGCAGCAGGAGATCCCCGATCTTGATGTGGTCGAGGCAACCGCTGTCTACAAGATCCATCAGAACTATCTGCTCTCGAAGAAGATCGATCTGGTGATCTCGACCTATCCGGTCCATCATATCAGCATCCCCGCCATCGCCATCTCCCTGCCGCTCGATCGGAAACAGATCGAGGCCGATATCACCGAGGCCGTGCAGCTGATCCAGAAGAAGATGCTGAACCTCCATGAGCTCAAGCTTCCCGATGATGATGCCCAGCGCAAGGCGCTGATCGCCTTCAACACGATCTGGAACTTCATCCAGCAGTTCTCGCTCGTTACCCTCGATGCGGCTGATTCTGTCGAAGAGGTCATCACTGCTCTGTCTCAGCATCTGGTCTCCGACGCTGATCTTCAGGGACATCTTGCGCAGGACTTTCTCCATAGAGAGGCCCTTGGGGCGCTCTACTTCGAAGAGTATGACCTGCGGGTGCTCCACTGCAAGAGTGCTGCGGTGACCCAGCCGCATGCCGGGGTGATCACGTTCACCGATGAGACGACCCCGCGGATCGTCTTCCTCTCTGCACCTGACCCCTGTCCCGAACCGATACGGCTGATGCTCTCAGAGGTCATCACCTCCATCATGGAGGATCGGTTCTTCAGACAGGCGATCATGACCGGGACCCTTACGATGATCCGCAAAGGTCTGATGGGGATCTACAAGGATCTCTTCTGATCACAGCTCACCGTCTTCCCCCGACTGCGTGGATCTCGTGTCCCTGCCTCCCTGCTCAGGCGGCAGTCCCTTCGCAGGTGATCATCTGATCAGCCCTGCCGTAAAAGCTATGGCAAAAGCGACCTGCAGGGGGTATACTCTACATATGCGTGATCATCACAGGCACAGTAGCACTGGACTCATCTTCCTGAAGAGACCTGTTGAAGGATGCTGTGCAGATCATCAGAAGGAGCAGGATGTGAGTGGTACGGATAGTTACGATGAAGCACCCTACTGTCTGGTCCTCAGCGGAGGAGGGGCAAAAGGGATCTATCATGTCGGGGTGTTGAAAGCTCTGCATGAACTTCATATACCGGTAGGTGCCTATATCGGCAATTCCATCGGAGCCCTCATCGCTGGGGGGATGGCCATGGGGGATGATTCGATCATCGATACGATGGGAGAACTGTTCACCCTCGATCAAGTGCTGCAGCTCCCCGAGGAATTGGTCAAAGACGGCAAGCTCAAACTCAATGCCAGGAATCTCTCCTCCTTCAAGGAGATCTACCGGTCCGTCATAGCCAGAAAAGGACTCGATACCACCCCGATGAAGCAGATGATCGATCGCTATATCAAGGAGGATGTCCTCCGTGCTTCGGGGATCGACTTCGGGATCGTCACCTTCAACATCTCCAGCCTCAAGCCTACCGAGATCTTTCTGGAAGACATGCCTCCCGGGACTGTGAGGGACTATATCCTTGCCAGTGCTGCCTTCTTCGGGTTCGAGATGCCCGAGATCGACGGGGAGAGCTATGTCGACGGCGGTATCTATAACAACACACCGTATCAGATGGCACGTCAGCGGGGGTATCTGAGGATCATCGTGGTCGACATCACAGGGTTCGGTATCAAACGGAAGATGTCCATACAGGGGACCGATACGGTCTATATCAAGAACTCCATCAACATGGGTGGGGTGCTCGATTTCGATCAGCAGACCTTAAGAAGGTTCAGGAAACTCGGGTATCTTGATACGCTGCGTATCTTCGGGAGACTGTGCGGGTATCGGTACTTCCTGGAGCGGGATCATGAACTGGAACGGCGCGTAGAGAGCGAGCTCGATTCACAGCGGCTGCGCAGTGAACTCGATGCGTATATGAGCCGTGTCTGGGGGTATGATACCGGAGAGGGGGCCCTGAAACTGCTCTATCCTGAGTATGCTGCCTATGATAACCGGACGCTGCTGGTGCTCCTCGAGTGTGCCGCGACTGTCCTTGCCGTCGAACGGATCGAGCAGTGGAGCATGGCAGGACTGCTTGAGGAGTTGAGCAGGCGAAAGAGCGAACAGGATGAACAGATCCGTGAATTCGTCAGTACGAGTAAGGACGGTATGCTCACGAAGTTCAAGGAGCATGTGGAGTCCATCATCAAAGTCGGTCTCGATAAGGAGCTCTTCGCACAGACTCCATACTTCACCTGTCGGGTCATAGGGGAACTCTTCCCCGTCTCAGCGCACCGGAGGATGATGAAGCTGCTCAAGACACGGGCTCCCGAGCTGCCCGCAGGGGTGTTCTTCATCAGTATCCTCGGGAAGCTGGACCTGCCGGGGGTAGGTCTGGTCGATGGACCGCCGCTTCAGGCGGCTCTGCTGCCGGGGGGGCTTGAGCAGAGTCCACAGGAGTGACTACAGCCTTCTGTGTTGAGCGTTGCATGAGGCTCGCTGCCCGACCCGGGGCAGCTTCCGTCCCGTCCCCACTGCAGGTGAGTGCTATATGATAAGAGGTAGGTGAACATGTATTTTCATAAGATAGACCATCCGTATAACTTCGTACCGCTTCCTGAAGGGATAGAGGGTGCCTCCTATCTCGTGGAGGACCATGGAGATGACATCTTCTGCGTGAGTGTCTCCTCCTCCCGATGGGCCAGGGGCTCCTCTCTGATCGCTTCACTGCCTTCGAACGGCAGGAGTTCCTGCTGCACGCTGCTGTGCAGCGGTGAGGGAGGGCTCTCGATCATCGGCAGCGACGGCAGGTATCTGCTGACTCCCTGGGAGCAGCTTCCCTTCGGGGTGCAACGCACAAAATGGCTCTGGTGTTTCGATCTGCGCAGTGATATGCAGTTCTACGGGATGGGGGAGAAGAACATCGGGTTCGAGAAGTCCGGGGTGAGGACCAAGTTCTGGAACACTGACATCTGGGCTGATTTCTCCGATCAGGAGATCAGGGACGGTTCGACCGATCCCATGTATCTCTCAGCCCCGGTGCTGCTCATCCATACCGGTTCCTCCTGGCTCGGTATGATCGTACCGTCTGTGTATCCGGTCTTCATGGATACCGGTGCCAGGCAGCTCATCGAGGGGTTGGATGAGGCGGTACAGGAGCCCGGCTGTTTCTATCTGGGGTCTTCCGGTTCAGCTCCGCAGCTCTACCTCTTTCCCGGAGATGATCCGATGCAGATCGTCCAGAAGATGCAGAAGGTCTCAGGGGTTGTCAGAAGACCTCCGCTGTGGGCTCTTGGGTACCATCAGTCACGGTGGGGGTATGCCTCTCTCAAGGATCTGCAGCAGCTTGATGAGCGGTTCACCGATCTGCAGATTCCCTGTGACGGGCTCTGGCTCGATATTGACTATATGGATGCCTACAAGGTCTTCTCTCTGAGACCCGGGGCCTTCGATGATCTTGAGGTGCAGCTTGCACGACTGAGATCATCAGGCCGCAGGGTGGTGCCGATCCTGGATCCAGGGGTCAAGGCCGACCCTTCATACCCGCCCTGTGCTCAGGGGCTTTCACAGGAGCTCTTCTGCAAGACCGGTGAGGGAAGGCCCTACATCGGGTTCGTCTGGCCAGGGGCCTCCTACTTTCCCGACTTCTCTCTGGAGAGGACCCGTTCCTGGTGGGCGAAGCAGACTGCAGAACTCGCAGGTCATGGGTTCGAGGGGTTCTGGGTCGATATGAACGATCCGAGTACCGGCTCGAGCGAACTCGAGGACATGCTCTTCTCTGATGGGAGTGAGCCGCATGAGTCCTACCACAACGTCTATGGCAAGGATATGATGCGGGCCACCTATGACGGGCTGCTGCTGGCACGACCTGATCAGCGCCCCTTCGTCCTGAGCCGCAGCGGGTGTATCGGCAGCAGTACCTACGGGGCCGTTTGGACCGGGGACAACTTCTCGAACTATCATCATCTGCGTACGAGTGTGGAGATGGCCCTCTCCCTGTCACTCTCAGGGCTCCCCTTCATCGGACCAGACCTCGGCGGGTTCGGCGGTGATGCCTTCGAAGAGAATTTCATCGACTGGTACAAGTGCTGCTACCTCTTTCCCTTCATGCGCAACCACAGTGCCGATGGGACCAGAGCACAGGAACCCTGGGCCTTCACTGACGAAGCCCTCTCTGTGACCAGAACCTGCATCCGTGCCCGTTACACCCTGCTTCCCTACCTCTACAACCTCTTCATCTTCTCTGAGAGAAGCGGAGCTCCCATCCTCAGACCCATGCTGCTCATGTTCCCGGAGGATCAGCGGTTCGCCAGGACCGCTGATCAGTTCATGGTCGGTCATGAGCTGATGCAGGCGCCGAATCTCTGGGGAGATGAGAGTACCCGGGAAGTGCTGATCCCTGAAGGATCCTGGGTGGATCTGTATGACGGTAGATGGTCTCATGGGAAGAGTTCTCATGAGATCGATACCTCTGGTGACAAGCTGCATCTGTTCATGCGGGGTAACGCCATGCTCCCGATGACGCTTGATCCTGTGTCGGGCGGGTCGAGCTCGAGTGCACGCATGCAGGAGATCACGGTCCTGATCGCTGTGGACCCCGAGGCTCCCTGCAAGAGTTCGGGATCACTGGTCTACTGTGTCGATGACGGTATCTCCTTTGCCTACCAGCATGGAGAGGAGTCCCAGATCACCATCGGGTATGTGACGGATCAGGATACCATCTCGGTCTCCATACAGGCAGATACGCTGCCTGATGGTCCCTGGCAACTTCGTCTTGCGGTGATGGGCACCTCCTGGGACATCTTCGTCGATGGGCAGCAGCTCTCCTCTGTACTGCAGCCCCTGCCGCTGCCGGGCTTCCATGCCCCGGTCTGTCTGAGCTCGGTGGTCACCATCGGCTAGTGGATACGATACAGCCTCTGCGCACATCCTGCTGATCTGATTACCGAGGAGGGTATCCATCCCGCCCCTGCGTGGGCGGGATGGTTCACCTGTGGGTACTGTGATCCCATGAGAGATAGAGATATGTCTTTTATCGTAGAAAACTATCTAATATTAAAGCAGAACTGTTGACAACTGTCGAACTATCTATTAAGTTAGATATAGATCTAACAAAGAAAGATAAGTTAGACATGATTAGACAGGAGGAACAGATGCAGACGAACAGTATCGAATTCATGAACATGTATGCTCAGAGATCAGAAGAGCTGATCGCTGAGTGCAGACGGGCACAGTATCGCAGAGAGCTGTGCGATTCACATCCACTGATCTGCTCGATGCTCACATGGATGGGATCCCTGATCATCAGAAGCGGGGAGGCGCTGATCCGCAGAGCCGAGGGGAGACGAGTCTCTCCTCGGACCGCCTGATACCCATATAGGTGCTCGTAGTACTCATGATCCGCTTTCGGCAGTATAAGAACCTTCACATATCTGCTGGTAAGTAGTGCAGTCCCGCCACAGCACGTGATGCCCGTGGGGGGAGAGCGGTAGTTCGAGTGATGTCCCATCCCTTCGTAGCAACGGGCGGTATCGCTTTTCCGACCACCGTTGGAATCTGTACTCATACGATAAAAGACCACCATCTGAGATGGTGGAAATGACATGAAGGTAATCCCGCCTGAACGATGTACTCTCCAGTCTTCCTCATGCAAGAGATACACAGAATCTCATTGACGTTCTGCTGATGAACATGGTTGCTGAGAAACCATAACAGCATGTCCCTGCGCTACGTATGCTTGGTCTTCTCAGTTGGTATCAGCAGTTTTTTCAACTCCTGCGTGGTGCCTGTTTTTGAGCAGCTTCCGATAAAGCAGGCATGCAGGCTGAAGAAGCTGTTTCACTTCAAGAGGTCATGGCCTTGTACATCATCATTCGTCGTTCCTGACGACTGGAAGAACCGTATCGTATGCTCTCCTACGGGGGTCTCTTGGTCTGTTCATTTCAAAGACACAGCACTATGACATAGATCATATCTCTCATCATCACACGGAAGAACTCCAGTTCCATTTTAATGATCAGGTGTCAGTCAGCTGTAACAGAATGGCGTGTGTGTGTACTGTCCCATACGACGTGATTCATAGACTTGTCTGTTGATAACGTTTCATTTTAGGGTGTGTACTCTACATGAAATGAAATAGTGAGAACGATTTACACAAAATCCTACAGAGGGTTCCTAATATCTTACAACATGGGACTTACATAGTAATAGATAATCAGTTGATACAAAAATATAAAAAGTTTGAAGATTTGGATCGATTCCGTCCAGATTATTGGTGTTCAAATCTTGAAACCGAGGAGATGTGCATGATGGAGATGAACAACAGGAGCGATCGTTGGCAGGTGCCTATCCGCGCAATTCAGCTGGTACTGGCTGTGTTTCTGCTGGGAGCTGTATTGAGTGGCTGTAACCTGCTATTCCCAACGGGCTATACAGTGGCCTTTGACTCTAACGGGGGGGCCGGCGCAATGACTGATCAGACGCTGGACACCGATGAGCAGACGACGCTTCCTGCAAGCACCTTCACCAGAGAGGGGTACACCTTTGCAGGCTGGGCAACGACTGCAACTGGCACTGTGGCGTATGCAGATGAAGCCAGCTTTACCATGGAATCAGCTGATGTGACCCTGTATGCAGTATGGAGTGCCAATACAGGTACAGCGTACACGGTGGAGCATTACCAGCAGGATACAAGCGGTAGTGGGTACACGAAGGTCACTGCCGATACCGAGAGCCTGAGCGGGACCACCGGAGAAACGGTGACGGCATCAGCGAACACCTATACAGGATTCAGTGAGAACACAA